>CALYOL010000017.1 GCA_945231345.1 uncultured Porphyromonadaceae bacterium | reverse complement strand
ACCATGTGTGCATGCATCAGACTGTAATAGGACTTGAGGCAGAAAAGCAAATGGAAATGGCTGGAGACTATCCTGACATTGTAATAGGTTGCTTTGGCGGCGGAAGTAATTTCTCCGGAATCTCATTCCCATTCCTGCGCCATAATTTCGCGGGAGAAAAAAACACGAGATTTATAGCCGCAGAGCCGGAATCATGCCCTAAACTGACGCGCGGCGCATTCCGCTATGACTTCGGCGACGAAGCTGGATATACACCACTGATACCAATGCTTACGCTTGGACACAATTTTTCTCCTGCCAATATTCATGCTGGCGGTCTACGCTATCATGGGGCTGGCGCAATCGTTAGCCAGCTGATGAAAGACAAGATGATAGAGGCAGTGGATATTCCACAACTTGAGACGTTTGAGGCTGCCACTCTATTTGCTCGGACAGAGGGAATAATCCCGGCACCTGAGAGCTCACACGCAATCGCAACAGCAATCCGCGAGGCAAAAAAGGCAAAAGAGGAAGGCAGGGAAAAAGTAATCCTTTTCAACCTTTCAGGCCACGGACTGATAGACATGGCGGCATATGACCGCTATATTGCAGGCGACCTGGCTAACTATCAGGTATCTGACGATGAAATAGCCAATAATGTTAAAGACCTACCACAAGTGTAATCAACAAAGCAGAATAATCTACATAAATACATACCCGACAAAAAGAGCTGCAGGAGTCTATCCTACAGCTCTTTATCTTTACCCGTCTCACATCATAAGGAAAATTCAGCCCCCTTCTTTGACAAACACATCCGGGTATCTGCATACAGCGGCGTAAACCTGAGAGGAAGTAACCGAAATTTCACAGCATTTAGGTGTTTTTTGCTTCATTTTGCTAATGTCCTTTCAGCAAAAAGTTTGGCAGCGAAGATTATAATCTCTCGCACAAATGTGTGTTCATTCATATAAGTGTGTTTTTGTATTAGTAATATCAGAAAATTAAAGGGTTATTGAGCCGGTTGTGGCTCAATAACCCTTTAATGTGCCAATAAGGCACTATTCGTTAAGCGTAGAGGGCTTTCATGATGTCGTTGATATGGTCGTCAACAACATTGATAGCGGTAGAGAGCATAACTCCAACCATAGTCTCGTTGATTGAGCGATTATCAACAGTAGCGGAGCAACGAACAGCCAACTCACCATCGCGAGGGTCTACATAAACTGAGCCAAACAAGATGTCGTAGTTGATTTGGTTCAAGACAGGCAGAACCTTGTCAATTTTGTTTTTAGGGATGTTGTGGCTTGGATATACAAAAACGCAAAACCATTCTTTTTCCTCATTGTAAACAATGCGAACATTCACTTTATCATTGTCTAAAGTGAACCCCATGGTGAAAACACATTTTTCAGCGTCGAAATCGTAGTGATATTCATTGCTATCAAGAAATCCCTTGATAGTAGCAGCGATAAGAGTGTCGCCGGAAAGATTTTTCATTAGTGACATAGTAGCATTAAAAATTTTTCGGTTATTACTACTACAAAGATACACCTTTTTTCTGAAATATATCTTAAATAGGAAAAAAATTTTAGCTTGGCTATTAAATTTGGATAAATTTGGCGTATCTTTGCAGAGTAAAAGCATGTAAAACACTAAAAAGATTTAATGGAAAGTACAAGACAAGCAAAAATCGCAAGACTAATTCAAAAAGAGCTCAGTGAAATATTCCGTGAGCAGACAGCAAAGACCCATGGGGTAATCGTATCGGTAAGTGCGGTGAGAGTATCACCAGACCTAAGCATCGCACGCGCCTACCTGTCTGTGTTCCCTTCAGAAAAAGGACAGGAAATAATAGAGAACGTAAATCGCACATCAAAGACAATCCGCTATGAGCTTGCGGGCAAAGTAAGGCATCAGTTGCGCAAGACACCTGAGCTATTCTTCCATATTGATGATTCTCTGGACTACCTGGAGAATATCGATAACCTACTGAAAAATGATGGCGTGAAGCCTAAAGAAGACAATAGCGAGGGGGAAAAATAAGCGCATCATGTCTTTACCGCTGAAGATAGCCCTGCGATACTTATTTTCCCACAAGCAGCACAATGCTGTGAATATCATATCAATGATATCGGTGGGCGGAGTTGCCGTGGCATCAATGGCAATGGTGATAGTATTGTCAATCTTCAATGGTTTTGAGAGTCTTTCAGAGCGTCAGCTGTCGCAGTTGGCACCACCTCTGCAAGTCACTCCTAAGACAGGCAATGTGATAGCAAATGCAGACTCAGTTGCGGACATTATCTCTCACACCTGTGGCGTAAGTGCTGTTGAGCCAATATTAAGCCATCAGGCACTTGCCGCAGTTGATAATGTTCAGGTGCCGGTAAACATTATCGGAGTAAGCGACACATATCCTGAAAGGACGCACCTGTCTGACGTGATAGTAGATGGAGATGAGACAATAACGGCAGACTCTACATTTAACTACGCCGTGCTGAGCGCAGGTGTGGCGATAGACCTGAATATCCGTCCGCAAGCGTATAAGTTTGTGGACATCTATGTTCCGCGACGTGAGGGGAGAATAAATACGGCAAATGCGTCAAATTCTTTTCGCAGCGAGTCTTTTGTGGCATCAGGGGTTTATCAGCTGATGCACGACACCTACGACACAGACATAATCCTTCTGCCAATAAAGCGAGTGAGAGAGTTGCTGGACTTTGACAGCATAGTCGCGACTGCGATAAACGTATATACAGATGATGCTGAAGCAACCCAATCTCTTATACAGCAGAGCCTTAGCGACTATGATGTAAAAAACCGCATACAACAAGAGGAGGCGTCATTTAAGATGATATCCATAGAAAAGTGGGTCACATTCCTAATGCTTACGTTTATCCTCATTATAGCCTCGTTTAACATTATTTCCACTATATCAATTTTGATAATAGACAAGGAACCTAATATGGCAATACTGAGTGCAATGGGTGCTACAAAGAGCATGATAAAGCGGATTTTCGTATACCAGGGGTGGCTGATAAGCGTAGCGGGAGGAATCATAGGGATAGCACTTGGTGTGATATTATCGCTAATCCAGCAATATTTCGGGATAATAGGTCTTTCCGCTTCATCCACGGCAAATCTGTCAGTAGATGCGTATCCTGTAGTGGTATCACTTGCTGACATTTTGATAGTGGCGGGCGTGATAATTGTCACCGGTACTATTACCGCCTTTGTCGCAGTCAGGAGATGAAAAATAAACACAAACGCTGCGGAATGTGTCAAAAAAATGAGATTCCGCAGGATTTAACACAATATTGAGAAAGGAAATCTTACAAAATAATTAACCGAAAAGAATTTCACAATAATCTGCAATAAATGTGGCATATTGAAAAAAGTTTCGTAACTTTGTGGGATAAAGCAAAATATGCGCAAAAAAATGGTGAAACGACTTGACTATTACGACGTGATAAAAGGGCTTGCCATATTTATGGTGGTGGTTGGTCATGTGGTGACGATGTGCATACGGGATATTGATAACGCATTTATATTCAAATTTATAGCACAGACTCACATGCCTCTGTTTTTCTTTGTCAGCGGATATTTCACATACAAGGCGCTGGCGGAGGGAGACGGACGGGTGAAGGAGGATTTTTTGCAGCCAAGCCTTCTAAAACGCATGCGCCAGCTGCTGATACCGGCACTTGTCATGGGCGCACTGTGGTATTTTTACTTTCCTCATAGCGGTCTTCAATCGCCTATGGGAACAACAGTCAAGGATATGCTGCTGAGCGAATGGAAAAACGGCTATTGGTTTCCGCCTGTTTTGTTCCTGATAATTGTGGTGTATTACGTATTCTCCATTCTTGTAGGCGCATTGCGGTCAAATATGACAATATACGTCACAGCCGCCCTTGTATGGATACTGCTTTTGCTTGGGGCGAATGGGATGCGCGAAGACCTTTGCAACTTGTTCTCACTGAAACTTGTGGCGGAGTTTTATCCAATATTCATTCTTGGAGTTTTTGCCAGGAGGCATGAAAAGGCGTTCAGCAGAATGATGGAGAGCGAGATTGTGCAGACGGTGGCACTGATAGTTGGCGCATTGTCGCTATATGTGATAATATACCGCTGGGAGTTCAGTTTTATGGTAGAGGATATGGTGGCTGTAATTATGCCGATGTATCATGCATGCTTAGTAATAATTACGGTAGCTCTGGCGAAAAAATTTTGCGCAGCATATGAAGACAGCAAGATAAAAGGATGCCTTACTCACCTTGGGCAGAAAAGCCTTGAAATATACCTCCTCCACTACTTTTTCCTCTTTCCTATGCCATTTCTTCAGGAACCGCTGCGCGCGATGGGGTTGGGAATAACTCCAATTGTCGCGGTGGCAGTACCGATTGCTGCAGTTGTAGTAATACTCGTGCTTGGCTTAAATCAGGTAATATCTCTAAGTCCGTTTTTATCCTCAATAATGACAGGAAAAATAAACAAATGAAACGGCGAGTACTCATAAACACCCATTATATGCCAATAGGCGGCGCAGAACGTGCGTTGCTTGGGTTATTGAGTGCAATAGATTATGACAAATATGACGTTGATTTGTTTATAAACCGGCATGAGGGAGAATTGATGAAAAAAATTCCGTCGGAAGTAAATCTTCTGCCTGAAGATAAGACATATCGCCTGGTGCTGGGACCGCTGTCAGAGTCGCTAAAGACAATGAATATCCGTATAGCGCTGGATAAGATTTCTTACCGACTATCGCACGCACGCTATCGCTTGCTCAATCCTCTAAAGGAGGCAAAGGACGATTTCACTGAGTTTGACTTGTTGTGGAAAAAGGCTATTCGCCATTTACCGTCGCTCAAAAGCCTCGGGCACTATGACGCAGCCATAAGTTTTATCATGCCTCACTATGTAGTAGCAAAGAAAGTTGATGCTGACGAGAAAATAGCCTGGATACATACAGACTATACGGCTGTTGCAGTTAATCAGGCGTCAGAATTGGCGGTGTGGAGCGCGTACGACAAAATAGTGGCAATCTCAGATGCTGTGCGAGAGAGTTTTGCAAAGATATTTCCGCAATTATCAGACAGAGTCGTCACTATTCCCAATATAGTACCGGCAGAACTTATCCGGAATGAGGCGGGGAGAGAAAATCCTGAGGAATTTGCCACAGGCGGGCTTAACATACTGTCAGTGGGGCGAATATGCTTTGCAAAAAATTTTGAGACAATACCCGAGACGGCTGCTATACTCAAGGCTAAAGGCTTGAATTTCCGCTGGTTTATCATTGGTCCCGGAGACTCATCACAGATAATGGCTCTTGCCGCTGAAAAGGGCGTGAGTGAAAACGTAATTGCGCTTGGGAGCCGAGAAAATCCTTACCCTTATATGGCAAATTGCGATATCTATGTTCAGCCATCGAGATATGAGGGGAGTTGCGTGTGCGTGGAGGAAGCAAAAATTTTCGGCAAAGTTATTGTTGTAACCCCTTATCCTACTGCAACATCCCAAATAGAAAATGGCGTAAACGGTGTTATTGCTGATAGCCATAGTGCGGAAGACTTGGCAGAAGCTGTATTAAAAGCGACTCGCGACAAGTCAAGAGAAACAAATCAAGAGGGACAACCTAAGATGGACAAGGGAGATGTCAATAGTAAAGAACTGATAAAAATTTTGCTGCCATGATACCAAAGAAGATACACTATTGCTGGTTTGGTGGCAAAGATTTGCCGAGAAGCGTCAGGAAATGCATTGCTTCTTGGCGAAAATATCTCCCTGGCTTTGAAATAATACGCTGGGATGAAACAAATTTCGACCTCAATTCAAACCGCTATGCAGCAGAGGCATACTCAGCCGGAAACTATGCGTTTGTGAGCGATGTGGCGCGACTGAAGGCACTGACGGAACATGGCGGAATATATTTTGACACCGATGTGGAAGTGGTGAAAGATTTCACACCACTGCTTGTACACGATGCCATCTTGTGTTTTGAGGGGACTCAACACATTGCGACCTCGACAATGGGGTGCGAGGCACATCATCCGCTGTTTGAAGAATTTTACGAGACGTATTGCAACGCCAAGTTGCATAAACCTGATGGCACGATTGACACAAACACAAATGTAGTACGCCTTACGGCGCTACTGATGAGGCACGGACTGAAACAAGACGGCACAATGCAGAAAATTGCCGGGGCAACGATATTACCCAATGAGTATTTTTCTCCATATGACTATATTGACGGACGTCTCCGCGCCACAGAAAACACCTACTCAATCCACTGGTATTCACAGTCTTGGCTTGGCATAAGTGGGTTGCGAAGATTTGTATCACAGATTTATCACCGCCTACGAGGCATAAAACTGAAATAAGACTATGCTGGGCGAATATTTTTCTACCGAATATTGGCTATATGCCATCATCACAATCACAGCCATCTGCTTTGTGAGCAACGTGTCTCAAAGCAGCGACCGGGTGGTATATGGTAGCCATAGCAGCTCGTGGGGGTGGATTTTGGTAGTATTGTCAATTATTTATATTGGTCTGCGTCCGCTGCATATGTATGGTGACTCTTGGCTATACTCGACAATGTTTCGGCTTGTTCAGACAGGAGTTTGGCAGACCCTTGACACAGCAGAATCAGAGTGGCTGTGGAATGACATAGAATTTTTCTTTATCCATTACAGCACTTGCCAGATGTGGTATTTGTTTATCGCGTTTGTGTATATCTTCTTTATGGCGTGGGCGATAAAGCGGTGGATACCGGAAAATTTCACGACGGCAATAATATTTGCGTTTACGGCAATGTCATTTCATGCATACGCGACAAATGGAATAAGAAACGGTATGGCAACGTCTATAATGATGCTGGGCATGTCGTTCCTGTTTACTGAAAAAAGGCGATACCTGCCGGCAATAATATGCGCCATAGCAGGCTCCGCAATCCACAGTAGCATCGCAGTAGTGGCTGTAGGCGCATTCCTTGCCTTATATTTCAACAATGCAAAAACCAATACCTACATCTGGATATTCTGTGTGTTGATAAGCTTAGTCGGCTCTGACTTTATCGTAAACCTGCTGACAAACATTATGGGCAGCGACCGTATGGCATACTACTCCGGACTGACAGAAAACGTGTATCAATCAAAAGGATTACGATATGACTTTATACTTTTCAGTTCAGTGCCTATAATCCTCGGCTGGATAGTGTGCGTGAAAAATGAGCTGCGGGACGGTGTGTATGAATACATCCTTGCAACGTACACGATAGTAAACAGCGGATGGGTTCTGATAAACACTATAGCGTTTTCAAACCGATTTGCCTACCTGTCTTGGTTTTTATATCCGATAATCCTGGCATACCCATTTCTAAAATTCAGATTTATGGACTATCAGTCCAGGATGATAGGTATTCTGCTATTGTTTAACATCGCCACAATAATTTTTCTTACATGATGAAAACGCTGACGATATTCACCCCTGCCTATAATCGCGCCCACACCCTTCCGCGGACGTATCAAAGCCTATGCCGCCAGACGTGCAAGGACTTTGAGTGGCTCGTAATTGACGATGGGTCAAGCGATGGTACTCGTGAATTAGTGGCGAGATGGATAGATGAGGCGAAAATAGACATCCGCTATATCTATCAGGAAAACCAGGGGATGCACGGGGCGCATAATACGGCATATCACAATATCAGTACAGAACTGAACACGTGCATAGACAGCGACGACTATATGCCGGATGATGCGGTGGAGAAAATCATTACAACGTGGCGAAAATATGGCAGCGAGCACCTTGCTGGATTAATGGGATATGACATCAGACAAGACGGGACAATTATTGGCACGGAATTTGCAGATAATCTTGCACCTCTATCCCTGACAGACTTTTACCGGAGCGGAGGCAAAGGCGACCGCAAGCTGGTGTATAGAACAGACATAATAAACCGCTACCCAGACTACCCGCTATTTGAAGGAGAACGGTATGTTGGTCTTGACTATAAATATTCGCTCATTGACAGAGATTACCCCCTACTCACACTAAATGAGCCACTTGTAGTGGTAGAATATCAGACAGACGGGTCAAGCAATTCCATGTATCGCCAATACTGGAATAACCCGCGCGGGTGGTGTTTTTACCGAAAACATAAGATGAAAATGGCGCAGACATATGCACGACGTTTCCGCGAAGCAATACACTACGTCAGTTCATCGTTCCGAGCCGGCGATATGAGATTTATCATTCATTCGCCTTACCCTACCATGACAACACTTGCAGTCCTACCAGGCATTGCATTGTATTTATTCACATATATCCAAGTATTATTCCAAAGAAAAATGAAAACGTCTTAATCTATGAAAATATTACATGTCATAACAACCTTATTTACCGGCGGAGCAGAACGCCTAATAGTAGACCTAATGCCACGATTCATGGCAGCGGGACATACGGTGGAAGTGCTGGTTTTCTATCCAAAGGAAACGCCATTTGCACAGAAACTGCGAGATTCAGGCATCACAATCCACTACCTGAACTGCAAAAAAGTATATTCTCCGCTGAACGTATTCCGTCTGAAAAAATACCTTGACGGATACGACATAATCCATACTCACAACACAGCGTGCCAATATTATGTAGCCCTTGCAGCCCGGATATTCGGAACCAAGGCACGACTGTTTACGACAGAGCACAACACCACCAACCGCCGGCGAAACATGCCGCTGATGAAGTATGTGGACAGGGGGATGTATCGCATGTATGAGCATATAATTTCCGTGTCTGACGCCACCACGGCAAATCTGCGGGAGCATATAGGTATTAACGCCAAAATTACCACGATAAACAATGGCATCAACCTATCCCGGTTTGACATGGCGCAAAACCGCGACCCGAAGATTGTGCAACTGGTGATGATAGCCGCATTCCGCCCTCAAAAAGACCAGGACACAGTGGTGAGAGCCATGAAACTCTTGCCTAAAAACGTGAGGCTCATACTGGTGGGTGAAGGCAATCGCCGACCGCTGGTAATGAAACTCGCGCAGGACATCCATGTGGAAGACCGCGTGGTTTTCACGGGCGTGGCAACCAATATCTCAGAAATCCTCCTGAGAAGCAATATCGTAGTGCTATCATCCCACTGGGAAGGTTTCGGTCTTGCCGCGGTGGAAGGTCTTGCCGCCGGGTGCCCGATAGTTGCAAGCAACGTAGAGGGACTTAGAGATATCGTGGGAGACGCAGGTCTATTCTTCACACCCGGCGACGAAAAGGCACTGGCAGAAGACATAATGCGGCTGATAGAAGATACAGCACTGTATGACGACCTTGCCACAAGGGCTCTCTCCCGTGCAAAAATATTTGACATAGACAATACAGCAAAACGATACCTTGCGCTATATGAAGCCTGAAATGTCCATAATCCTCCCTTGCTATAATGTAAGTCGCTGGCTCGACAAGTGCATAAAGTCGATATTCGCAAATGATTTCACAGACTATGAGGTGATTTGCATAAACGATGCCTCGACAGATGACACACTCCTGCATCTGCGGCAATTAGCAAAAAGCGACAGCCGTATGAAAATTATCGACTTGAAGAAAAATGGAGGGCTCGCCAATGGCAGACGTGTAGGAATTGAGGCAGCGCAGGGCAATTACATAGCTTTCATCGACCCTGATGACCTTGTGGAGCGTGATTACCTATCAACACTGCATAAATACGTCGTAGCAGACCCTGAAATAGACCTGGTGAGCATGACCCATTGCTACAAAGAATACAAATTTCTGCCTAAAATAGTGTCAGGCACAGTAGCGGAATATGTAAAAGACCTGTATGGCAAACCAATTGAGCTTACTCCCACGCATAGGCTTATGGATACTTTTTTCGGCCGCACGGTGTGGAGCATTAGCGCATGGTGTAAACTATATCGGGCAGAAGTATTGAAAAATCTACCTGTAATAAACGTATTTTACCAAGAAGACCTGCTGCTGAACCTATACGCATCGCCACGAATAAAGCGTATGGTGCTTATTGATGATGTTAAATACCACTATCGCTCCGGGGGAGGTTCGGCGACAAATCCACGCATATTACAGGATTTTGTGGAGGTAATCCGGCTCAAGAAACAGTGGGCAGAAGACAATCTGCCGGACTATGAGCGCCACTATCCATGGATATGCTTTGAGCTGAAAAACATAATATATGGCTATCTCTCCCGAGCTATAACATCCGGAAAGAGGACTGAGGAAATAAAGGCAGTATATGACTCGGTAATAAATCAGTCACACCTGGATTTCCTTGCAACAACCAAAGACAGTGCTCCGGACTCATACGCATCAGAGGATTTTCAGGCAATCTTATCCGGTGATTTTGCCAGAATATTGGCAAGGGCAAAGTCGAGAGTGCCAAGGTCTCAAAAATTTATGGATGCTGTAAAAAGGCTATTGTCGTATTGATTAAAAAAGAAAATGATATATCGTCGATACATAAAGCGGATAATAGACTTCCTGGTGGCATTCACTGCACTTGCAGTTCTTTCGCCGGTGATATTGGTGTTGTGGCTTTGGCTAAGCATAGCAAACCATGGCGCAGGGGCATTTTTCACGCAACATCGCCCCGGTCTTCATGGAAAAATCTTCCGTATTTATAAATTCAAGACAATGAACGACGAGCGGGATGAAAAAGGCAATTTGCTGCCGGATGAACAGCGACTCACCTCTGCAGGACGCTTTGTAAGAGCAGCATCTCTTGATGAATTGCCACAGCTGTGGAATGTGCTGTGCGGAGAAATGTCGCTTGTAGGTCCACGTCCATTGCTACCTCAGTATTTATCGCTATACACTCCAGAACAAGCCCGCCGCCACGACGTAATGCCCGGCATCACAGGATGGGCGCAGGTAAACGGCAGAAATGCCATTTCATGGGGAGAGAAATTCAAATATGATATTTATTATGTAGACCATCAGTCGTTTACGCTTGATTGTAAAATACTGTTCATGACAGTGAAGAAAGTGTTTGTGCGCGAGGGGATTTCTCAGGAAGGACGCGCCACAATGGATTTTTTTGACGGAACGAATTAAAAAAAATCAAAAAATCTGACAAAATTTTTGATAATTCAAAAATGTGTTATAAATTTGCAGCCGATAATAAAAAAGAACTATAAAAATGAAATACTTCTACACATCCATGGCATGTTGTTGCTGTTGTTCCGAATCAAGGTATTGGCTCGGACCATTGGTCGTGTAGAATAGTAAGAATATATTTCTCACAATATAAGACCAAGTCGCCTTGCCAATACCCGGTAAGGCGACTTTTTTATAAAATTACTAACCATTCTAAATATAAAACAATTATGATTTACTCATCTATTACTGAACTAATCGGACGTACTCCACTGGTGGAGATAACCGGATTTGAAGGACAAAAAGCAAGAATTGCAGTAAAAATAGAGGCATTTAACCCTGGCGGAAGCGTAAAGGACCGTATAGCCCTCGCCATGATAGAAGACGCGGAGGCAAAAGGGATACTAAAGCCCGGTGCCACAATCATAGAGCCGACAAGCGGAAACACAGGCGTAGGTCTGGCATGGGTAGGCGTGGCAAAAGGCTATAATACAATCCTGACGATGCCAGACACGATGAGTGTAGAGCGCCGTAATCTTCTGAAGGCATACGGAGCAAAACTGGAACTCACCCCCGGCGCAGAAGGTATGAAAGGCGCTATAGCAAAGGCAGAGGAATTACGCCAGTCAATACCCGGAGCAGTAATTTTAGGTCAGTTTGTCAATCCAGCCAATCCGGCAGTACATGAGCGCACAACCGGTGAAGAAATCTGGAAAGACACCGATGGCAAAGTAGACATTTTCGTGGCAGGTGTAGGCACAGGCGGCACCGTGAGCGGCACCGGAAAGTCACTTAAAAAGCATAATCCAGCGGTGAAAGTTGTGGCAGTAGAGCCATTTTCTTCAGCAGTGCTAAGCACAGGCATTGCAGGAAAACACAAAATCCAAGGAATAGGCGCAGGATTTGTACCACAGACCTATAATGCCGAAGTAGTAGATGAAATATTGACTATAAAGGATGAGCAGGCATTTGACGGAGCAAAGTCACTGGCACGGAAGTTTGGCTTGCTGGTGGGCATATCATCAGGAGCATCGTTTTCAGCGGCACTTGAGCTTGCAAGGCGAGAAGAAAATGCGGGAAAGCTCATCGTAGCACTTCTGCCGGACACAGGAGAGAGATATTTGTCAACGTCACTATTTGACTAATTATGAGAGCACCATCTGTACAACAGCTTGAGCGGCTAATGGAGCTTGTCCGCTATGTAATCTTCCCGGATTACAGCGACGTTCCGTCGTGGACCAACGGCGAGGAGGCAATAAAGTCTATCCTTTCAGAACAGCTGACGACTGTGGGGATAGCAGAAAGCGAAAAAGTGGCAGACGACTTTGTGTCGTCATTGCCGGAGATTTCACGCCTTCTACATACTGATGCGGACGCCGTAATGCACAGCGACCCTGCAGTTAAGAGCATGCTGGAGGTAATACTGTGTTATCCGGTCATAACGGTGATGATACATCATCGTGCCGCTCATCAGCTTCACTTGCTGGGTGTGCCTATCATTCCCCGAATAATATCAGAAATCGCACATTCCGCGACAGGGATAGATATTCACCCTGCAGCACAGATAGGTGAATATTTCAGCATAGACCATGGCACGGGAGTAGTGATTGGCGCAACGAGCATAATCGGAAACCATGTGATGCTGTATCAGGGAGTGACCCTTGGAGCCAAAAACTTCACCTACGACAGCCACGGCGTACCGGTTGACCTGCCACGCCATCCAATCCTTGAAGACCATGTGACGGTGTATTCAAACACGTCAATCCTGGGACGTGTGCGCATAGGTCATCACACCATTGTGGGTGGTAACGTATGGCTTACACATGATGTTCCAGCCCATTCGCGCGTGCTCCAGAGCCGTGCAATCGAAGAACCGTATTTTCAAGACGGGGCAGGAATTTGACTGTGATTTGTAACAAATTACAGCCAATGCGTGGTTAACAGTAGTTTGCATTATATTGCATAGAATGATATAAATTTAACCTAAAAATACATTTTAGAGAAATAATTAACTAAACACAACAATAAATAACTATTATTTGCACTTTATTTAGGTCTTATATGAAAAAATACTTGTACTTTTACACGCTCAAACGAAAAGAGCACCAATAAAAGGAAATATAAACTTAAATAAAACAATAAAAAACTTATCATTCATTATGAGTAATGTAGCAAAAGCCGAAGGTAAACTCGGCGTATTAGTTGTCGGTCTTGGAGCAGTAAGCTCAACATTCATGACCGGTGTATTGATGGCGCGTAAAGGATTAGCCAAACCTGTCGGCTCAATGACGCAATACGACAAAATCCGTGTAGGACAAGGCGAAGAAGCAAAATACCTGCCATACAACGAAATCGTTTCAATTGCAGACCTTAAAGACATCGTATTCGGTGCATGGGACGTATATCCTGCAAATGCATATGAATCAGCAATCAACTGCGAGGTATTGAAGGAAAAAGATATCGAGCCGGTAAAGGACGAACTCGTAAAAATCGTACCTATGAAGGCTGCCTTCGACCACAACTACGCAGCACGCCTTGATGGTGACAACGTAAAAGACGCAAAAGACCGCTGGGACATGATGGAGCAAATCCGCGAAGATATCCGCCGCTTCAAGGCAGAAAACGGATGCGCTCGTATCGTTGTTCTTTGGGCAGCATCAACAGAGGTTTACGTTCCTGTAAACGAAAAAATCCACTACCACCTTGCAGACCTTGAGGCTGCAATGAAGGCAGACGACAAAGAGCACATCGCACCATCAATGTGCTATGCATACGCAGCACTGAAGGAAGGCGCTCCATTCATCATGGGTGCACCAAACACAACAGTTGACATACCTGCAATGTGGGAACTTGCAGAACAGACAAAGATGCCAATCGCAGGTAAAGACTTCAAGACAGGTCAGACACTTGTAAAATCAGGTTTCGCTCCAATCATCGGTACTCGTTGCCTCGGTCTTTCAGGCTGGTTCTCAACAAACATTCTTGGTAACCGCGACGGTCTCGTACTTGACGAACCTGCAAACTTCCGTACAAAAGAGGTCAGCAAGCTCTCAACTCTCGAGTCAATCCTCGTACCGGAAAATCAGCCGGACCTCTACACAAACTACTACCACAAAGTACGTATCAACTACTATCCTCCACGCAACGACAACAAGGAAGGCTGGGATAACATCGATATCTTCGGCTGGATGGGCTACCCAATGCAGATTAAGATTAACTTCCTCTGCCGCGACTCAATCCTCGCAGCTCCTCTATGCCTTGACCTCGTACTCCTCAGCGACCTCGCAGCTCGCGCAGGACGTTTTGGCACTCAGCGTTTCCTCAGCTTCTTCCTCAAGAGCCCAATGCACGACTATACAAAGAACGAGGTACCTGTAAACCACCTCTTCCAGCAGTATGTAATGCTCAAGAACGCTATCCGCGAAATGGGTGGCTATCCAGCTGACGAGGCAATCGACTAATCTCCCCTATCGTAAGACTATACAGACCTTACATAAATCAAAAACCAGAACTTCCGCTCAAAAAAAGCTTGGGCGGAAGTTTTTTGCTTATGTGAAAAATATTTATCAATTTATAGCTTCGGAATAGCTTTACGCAAATGGCAAAGCAATATGAAAGCAACCCTAAGCAAAAACAAAAAGTGCTGCACACTATTTCGGTGAGCAGCACTTTTTGTTAGTGAGATATCTTAGTCGTAAAAGGCTTAGAGAGCTTTGTCTTTAGAGCCGAGTACGTTTTCGATTTTGTGTTTGTAAAGTTTCTCCATGTTGTCGCGAGCAGGACCGAGGTATTTACGAGGGTCAAATTCAGCTGGTTTTTCAGCGAAAACACGACGAATAGCGGCAGTCATGGCAAGACGGCTGTCAGAGTCGATGTTGATTTTGCAAACAGCGCTTGCAGCAGCCTTACGGAGCTGTTCTTCAGGAATACCGATAGCGTCAGGAAGTTTACCACCAAACTTGTTGATAGTGTCAACTTCTTCCTGTGGAACAGAAGAAGAGCCGTGGAGCACGATAGGGAATCCCGGGAGCTTTTCCATAACGGCGTCAAGGACGTCGAAAGCCAGTGGAGGAGGAACGAGCTTGCCTTCAGCGTTGCGTGTGCACTGCTCAGGAGTGAATTTGTAAGCTCCGTGAGAAGTACCGATAGAGATAGCGAGAGAGTCGCAACCGGTGCGAGTAGCGAAATCGATAACTTCTTCAGGGTCAGTGTAGGTGTGGTGGTCTGAAGAAACTTCGTCTTCAACGCCGGCAAGTACACCGAGCTCACCTTCAACTGTTACGTCAAACTGGTGAGCGTAATCAACAACTTGCTTAGTGAGAGCAACGTTTTCTTCGTATGGGAGGTGGCTACCGTCAATCATAACAGAAGAGAAACCGTTGTCGATACAAGATTTGCAGAGTTCAAAGCTGTCACCGTGGTCGAGGTGAAGGACGATTTGTGGGTTTTCCCATCCGAGTTCTTTAGCGTAAGCGACAGCACCCTGAGCCATGTAGCGAAGGAGTGTAGCGTTAGCATAGTTGCGAGCGCCTTTAGAAACCTGTAGGATTACCGGAGAGCGGTCTTCAGCAGCAGCTTTGATGATAGCCTGTAGTTGCTCCATGTTGTTGAAGTTAAATGCAGGTACTGCATATCCGCCTTTGATTGCTTTGGCAAACATTTCACGAGTGTTCACCAAGCCTAATTCTTTGTAGCTAACCATTTATAAAATAGATTATATAAAGTGAATAAATTTTTTTCCGAGTGCAAAGTTAATGCTTTATTTTCAGACTACCTTATTTTTGGTGAAAATTTATGAATTTTTAGGGAGATTTTCTGTATCGGGCACAGATATTACAGGGGTGTGGTCTTCAGAAGAAGGTTTATAGTCGTCTGTAAGTTTTACTTTCATTTCGTCAAAACCTTTTCCATAAACGCCGTTTACGTTAGCCTGTGTGACGAGCGCATTGTTATCAATGCTCTTGATGATGCGGAAAATGGTAACGGATTCGATTTTACGGCACATGACGATAAGCATTTTCACTTCTTGCTTGCTATACCATCCCATTCCTGAGATTACGGTGCACCCGCGGTCTGCGTCGTTGTTTATGGCGTTTGCAATTTCGCGCCACTTGGGAGAGAATATGGTAAACTGGACCGCCTGCCGGTTTGTGTTTATGATGAAGTCTGCCACCATTGAGACAATGAATAGCGTGACAAGACCGAACACTACGTTTTCTAATTTAGCCTCCGGGACGATAAACCAAACGGCTGAAACGATGCAGAAGTCCACGTATTGCATAGTTCTGCCAATGGAAATATTACTTTTTTTGGATACCATAGCCGCCACAATATCAGTTCCCGCCGTAGAGCCGTTGTGCACAAAAGCGAGCCCGATGCCTAAACCGCAAAGGATTGAGCCCAGGATAACGTTCATGAATTTTTCACCGGGAATAAACGGCTCGGGGAAATATGGCACCATCACACCAATCACGAGTGAAATGACAGTTGCGCCGAAAAGAGTCCTTACAACGAATTGTTTACCGACAATCCTGTAAGCCATAGCGAGGAGTGTAAGGTTTACGGCATACATGGTCACTGCGACGGGCACGCCATAGCCGAAAAGCCTCATAGATAGGTAATAAACGTCCTGTCCAAGACCGGCCATACCTCCGATTACAACTTGTTCCGGGTTAAGAAATGCTGAAAAGCCGAAGCCGTAAAGAAATATGCCGAAAACTATGAAGAAATAGTCTTTAGCATTCATCCATAGAGTGTTTTTTGTCCGTTTCATTGGTATATGATAACCTTTCTGTTATTTGTTATTTGGAGTTAAGGGTTTTATGCTGCAAAGGTAAGCATAATTTATCATGTTATTATTTATTTGTGGGAAAAAATTATTTATTCTATGCTCCTAAACAGATTTTTTCGTCCAAATGTAGTAATTTTACCCCATATTTGGACGAAAATGGCGTGATTTCCGTCCAAATGTATGTTATTTGACCCACATTTGGACGGAAATCGCCGATATGGATAA
>CALYOL010000016.1 GCA_945231345.1 uncultured Porphyromonadaceae bacterium | reverse complement strand
CCGGTAATCATAGACGTAACACATTCGCTACAGCAGCCAAATCAGTCGGCAGGTGTAACAGGAGGCAAACCAGAACTGATTGAAACAGTGGCGCGCGCGGGTATTGCAGTGGGTGCTGACGGAATTTTTATTGAGACTCACCAGAACCCCAAAGTTGCAAAAAGCGATGGTGCAAATATGCTAAAACTTGACTTGTTGCCCAAACTTTTAGAGCGTTTAGTTGTTTTAAGAGAGGCTGTAAACAAAATGAATGAAATCTAAGTCTGTTCAGAGCTAAAATCATCTGTAAAAGACTTTCCAAAATAGTATTATGAAAATCAAATTATTTATATCAGCATTAGCTGCTTTAATGATAACTAATAGCTCTTTTTCACAGACTGTAAACAATGAAATGACACAGGCTGTGATACAAGTGTATAACCGTCTTTTACAGGAAGACCCTACGGACTATGAAACTTATTTTCACCGAGCAAACGAGTATTATAAGCACAATCAATATTCAAAAGCGCTTTCTGATATTGACAATGCCATAAGATATACTCCTGAGAATGAGAAGGATATGCTACTCCAGGAATATTCTTTGCGTGCAAATATCTATATGATGACAAATCGGAAAGAAGATGCACTAAAAGATATCACCGCAGCATTCCTTATGAATCCTGCAGACTACGTAATCTGCTATCAAAAGGCAAATTTGGAGTATGAATTAGGGCACTACCTTGAGGCGAAAGAAGGATTTAAAAGGATGCAAAGACTTAACAGCCGAAGTGTAGAGGCACTTGTGGGTCTTGCGCGAGTGTCAATAAAAGAAAATAATTTTGGTCTTGCAAATGACTATATCAACAAGGCAGTAGAGTTTGACCAAACAAACAGTCAGGTTTATGTCCGCAGAGCATCCATTCGCAAGGAAATGGGGAATAATTCGGGGTGTGTAGAGGATTTGCTTATAGCCATAAGCCTTGACAATAATAATCAAAAGGCATTTCGTGAACTCAATGAAATGGCGAATACAGACTATCGCGCTGTAATAGCGGGCATCAGCAATGTGATATCACAGGTGCCTGAGCAGGGGATGTATTACTACATTCGCGGGTATATTGCAATGGACCACTACCATTATGCTTCAGCCCTTGAGGATTTCAAGTATATCAGAAAGGAAAACATCTACAATTATGACGGTATATACCGCAGCATTGCTATATGCTATCTTCACCTTGGGGAATATGCATCTGCTCTTGAAAACATAGATCATGCCATATCCATGACAACCGAAAATGGCAAATCATACCAAGTGAAGGCAGAAATTCTTTTGGCTATGAAACAGTATTCTGAAGCACTTGATTGCGTAAATCGCGCCATTGAGAAAAATGAAGAAAGTGAGGCTGTATTTATACTCAAAGGACGTGCTCAAATTCTTCTCTCTCAATATATAGAGGCATCATCATCTTTTGGCGAGGCATCAATGCAAAATCCTGCAAATGCAGAGACATATCTATGGCGTGGATATATACTGAGCAATTATCTTGGCTCGGAAGAAAATGCCAAAGGTTTTTATTCACGCATGCTTGACGCAATTCAAGATGAAAACTCGGTTTACTCATTGAAAGGATTTGCTTTACTGATGACAGGGCGCGAAGACTTGGCAGACAAATGGATTGAAAAAATATTATCTCAAAACGATAATGATGGTTCAAATAATTACTATGCAGCATGCTATTATTCGTTAAGGGGCGATAATGCAAGTGCTTTGATATGCGCTGAAGAGTCGCTGAAAAAGGGATTTGGCAGCATATATTTTTGGAATGACTATTCCGAAGGTATAGTGAACTTGGCAAAATTGCGCAATGACGAAAGGTATAAAAATTTGATTGCGAAATTTTTGGCACAGTAATTGCATGTTGCAAGGAAAAATTATAAACCGACAAGAATTATCCTCAAAAATATGGATGCAAATTATTCTAAAGACTTACAATTAGTATTAGGCCGTAGTAGGCGAGAAGCAATGAGGCTCTACAACAATGTGGTAACGCCAGCACATTTGCTACTTGCCATACTTGCAGACACACATGGCAAGGGTGTGAGAATTATAGAGAACGCCGTAAAAAATGTTCAACTTTATGCACTTAGGCAAAGTCTGTCTGACGCGTTAGTCAGCAATGAACGCCAAGATGGAGAAATCGTAGTGAGCGACCTATCAAACAGAGTCATAAAGCTTGCTGTACTTGAGGCTCACAAGCTTCAAAAAACAGTTGTGGATGTAGAACACTTGCTCCTCGCAATATTTCACAATCCTGAAGTGTTAAGTGCTCCATATATGTCGGCATTTTTGGCAGCCGGCATCACTTATGATTCGCTATTTAATTATATATCTTACGCCCTTGATGAACAGCAAGCAATGGACAAGTCACAAGAAGAAACGCCTGCTGAAGATTCATATGGCGATGGAGATGGCGATGAAGATGAGGAGGCAGAGGATGACGAAATGCCAAAACAGGACAATAATCAGAATTCTCAAAATTCCCGTGTGAGCCAATCGGCAGGAAATACTCCACTTCTCGATAAATTTGGGAGAGACATGACGAAGGCTGCTGAAGAAGGTCGCCTTGACCCCGTAATAGGCAGAGATGTTGAAATCGAGCGTCTTGCCCAAATCCTCAGTCGCCGCAAGAAAAACAATCCGGTTTTGATAGGCGAGCCTGGTGTAGGAAAGTCCGCTATTGTAGAAGGGCTTGCTATCAGAATAGTACAGCGTAAAGTATCCCGCGTACTTTACGACAGGCGAGTGATTTCACTAGACATGGCATCTATTGTAGCCGGAACAAAATATCGTGGTCAGTTTGAAGAAAGAATAAAGGGCATACTCGCTGAACTGTCTAAAAATAAGGATGTCATACTCTTTATTGACGAACTCCATACGATTGTTGGTGCAGGTAATGCCGCAGGCTCCATGGATGCTGCAAACCTTCTTAAACCCGCACTCGCACGCGGCGAGGTGCAGTGTATTGGTGCAACTACTCATGATGAGTACCGCAAAAATATCGAAAAAGACGGCGCTCTTGAGCGCCGATTCCAGAAAGTAATCGTTGACGCAACGTCTGCTGAAGAAACGCTTGACATCCTCCATAACATCAAGGACAAATATGAAGACCATCACCGCGTGACATATACTGAAGAGGCACTTGAGGCATGTGTAACACTGACAGAAAGATACTTGTCTGACCGTAACTTCCCAGACAAGGCTATAGACGCACTTGACGAGGCCGGCTCTCGCGCACACATATCGAGTGTTACAGTCCCAAGCGATATTCTGAAACTCGAGGCAGACATCAAGCATTTTGATGAGATGAAGCTCAAAGCCGCTTCAGAACAAGATTTTGAGCGTGCAGCATCATTCCGAGACAAGGAGCAACAGGCAAAAAAGCAGCTCGCGGATGCACAGATGCTATGGGAAAAACAGCTTGATGCCCAACGTATTACTGTTGATTATGAACGAGTGGCAGAAGTGGTGGCAATGATGACAGGCGTACCTGTTCAACGGATTGCTCAGGCTGAAGGAGCGAGACTCCGCCAGATGTTGCCAGACCTAAAGAGCAAAATTATAGGTCAAGATGAAGCAATAGAAAAGGTTGTCAAGGCTATTCAGAGAAATAGGGTAGGGCTTAAAGACCCTAACAAGCCAATAGGCACTTTTATGTTCCTCGGACCCACCGGCGTAGGTAAGACGCACCTTGCAAAGCAGCTCTCAGAGTACCTATTTGACACCCCTGACGCATTAATCCGCATAGACATGAGCGAATATATGGAAAAATTCACCGTATCACGTCTTGTTGGAGCACCTCCGGGCTACGTTGGCTATGAAGAAGGAGGACAGCTTACAGAAAAGGTTCGTCGCCGCCCATATTCAGTCGTACTGCTTGACGAAATAGAAAAGGCACACCCGGACGTATTTAATCTGCTACTGCAAGTAATGGACGAAGGACGACTTACCGACAGCCTTGGCCGAAGAATTGATTTCAAGAACACGCTGATTATCATGACCTCCAATATCGGTGCACGACAGCTGAAAGATTTTGGGTCAGGTGTTGGCTTCGCAACTCCATCGGTAGAAGACAAAGCCTATAGCCATGGTGTATTGCAAAAGGCTCTTAATAAGGCTTTTGCGCCGGAGTTCCTAAATCGCGTAGATGATATTGTAATGTTTGAGCCTCTTAACAAGGAATCAATATTCAAGATTATTGACATTGAACTCAATGGTTTCCTAAAGCGCTTCAATGCCCTTGGATACTCACTTTCAATCAGTCCTGAGGCAAAAGATTTTATCGCAGAAAAAGGCTATGACCCACAGTTTGGCGCTCGTCCTCTCAAACGAGCTATACAGAAGTATCTGGAAAATGAAATTGCAGAAATGATAATTTCTTCCAGATTGCTGCCGGGTGACACAATCAATGTAGGATACGATAAAGAAAACTCTAAGATTGTTACAGATATTATCCACGTTACGGATAATGAGGAGCAAGATGAAAATTAAGGCAATACTTGACTTTTTATTTCCTAAATCATTATGGACAAAGCGGTTCACTATAATGTGGACCGCCTCGTTCATTTTAATAATATGCTTTGATGTCCTATGGTCGCTGCAAACGACATTTCGCTCAATGTCGTTTATTCAGACATATCTGTTTGCGGGACTATTAGCGACTCTAATCAGCATTCCAACAGCAATAAGTCCTAAGAAATTTTGGATTCAGACAATTCTTATGGCATTTCTCGCCGGGATATTTGAATCAAACCTAATGTATTTCAGGACATATTTTAGCGCAATACCGGCTTCAAGTTATCTGCTTGTAGGCAATCTCGCAGATTTCAAGGCAAGTGTATACGACTCGATTAGAGTGGGGGATGTATGCCTTTTATTGCCTATCGTTATAGGAAGTATTTTGGCATATAAGATGGAAATCCAAGACATTTGTAAAAAGGCGTTTTCATTTACATTTTTGTCACTTGTCAGCCTTTCCGCAATATCAACATTGCCATATGGCGGAATGCTAAGCCATATAAATTATCTTACAGAGCAGTGTTATTACATAAACACTCCAATCGTAATCTATACACCTTTCGGCAAGATAGCATCTGACATATCTCAGCAGCAAGAGCCTTTATCAGAGAAAGACTATCAGGATGTATTAAGTTTTTATGAAAGCCATAAAGCAAAACAGCATTTTTTGACAGATAGTGTTAAAGTGCCTGATAATGTGATAGTTGTTTTTCTTGAGTCTTTTGAATCGTGGGTGATTAATTCTCAACTTGACGGCATTGAACTGACACCGACACTAAATGCGTTGTTAAGAGAGCCAAATACGCTATTTATACCGCATGTAGCAACACAAGTTGGCACCGGACGCTCGATTGATGCACAATTGTTGATGCTTTCAGGGTTGTATCCGATGCAAAACGAAGTGTATAGTATGAGGTATCACGGAAACACATATTACACTTTGCCACAAGCTCTTAAGCATAGAGATAACAAACTTAAGACATATTTGCTAACAGGGGATAAATCTCATGTTTGGAACCAGTCGCTTGTAGCAAGAGCATTTGACATTGACACTATACTTGACTCAAAAAACTGGAATATCACTGAAAAAATTGGCAATCCACCCAAACTGAGTGACAATGCTCTATTTGCCCAAACTGTAGATAAAATGAAAAGTGGAGAAATATGGGCTAAAGGGACAAACGCTTACATTCATATTGTGGCTTATTCTACCCACAATCCGTTTGTTATACCGAAAGAGTATAAAATTCATTCCTTTAATCACTATTATGGGAAATTAGGTGATTATGCCTCCGCTGTAAACTATACAGATAATGCACTTTCTCAACTAATTCGCTATCTTAAGACTCGTGATGATTACGACAAAACAATGGTGGTAATAGCCGGTGACCATGAAGGGGTGGAAATGTATCGCAAGGAGATGATTAATGCATGGCCTGGCGTTGTAGATTCACGCCAATTTACGCCATTGATAATTCTTAACTCTCCAGTCTCAGGCAAATTTGACGAAATAATTGGGCAAGTAGACGTATATTCGACATTAGTAGATTTACTTGCTTTAAAAGATACAAAATGGAAAGGTCTTGGATATTCAGCTTTTGACGAAAGTCATCCACACGCTGCAATAAACGCATTAGGTGAATATGTTATAGACACAGAAATGCCAGACTCTGTGAAGACCGAGCTCAAAAGAGCACAAAAGGTAAGCAACAATATCATAAAGTATGATTTAATGAATAACGTTATTGGTGATTAATAGGGCAATAATTCCGTATGAGTTTAGATTTTGATTTACAAGATTTAACATAATAGTGATTATGGGAATATTGAAATAATATAAAAATAGCACAAAATCGGCAAATATTTTTTTTATTAGCTGAAATTTCGTAACTTTGAAGAATAAAACCAAATAATAAAATCTCAAATCATGAAATTACTTACATTTTCACTACTTGCAGCATCAATGACAATGGCGAGTATAAATGTCAATGCTGCTCACTCAAAAACTTCAGCACCAGACAAGGTAATCCTTCATGCATGGACATGGTCGTTTAACACCATTGCAGAGAATATGCATGATATTTCCGCCACCGGTTATGACTACGTACAGTGTTCACCCGCACAGACATGTTTTGTTGGAGACGGCGGCGGCATGGCACTATTCAGTGAGCCTGGAGATTCCATTCAGGGCAAATGGTATTATTATTATCAGCCGACAGACTGGAAAATCGGCAACTATATGCTCGGCAGCCGTGATGACTTTAAGGCTATGTGCGACAGTGCGTACAAATATAACGTAAAGATTATAGTTGACGTACTTCCAAATCACACAGCGATAGACCATACAGCAGTACTTCCAGGACTTGACAATGCTGTTGGCGGACATGAGAACCTTTTCCATGCGAATGGTTTTAAAGATATTGAATTGTGGAACGACAGATATGAGTGCACTACAGGCATGATGGGAAAATTGCCTGACGTAAATACTGAAAATCCTGATTTTCAGTATTATTACATGCAGTATGTAAACGACCTAATAAACCTTGGAGCAAGAGGTTTCCGCTATGATACAGCAAAACATATCGGACTACCTTCAGACCCATTAGATGCAAAATCAACAAAGAACAATTTCTGGCCTATTGCCACAGGTCGTGAAGCCGTAAAAGGTCTTTCACTTCTTATGCCGGACAGCCTCTTTATCTATGGTGAAGTACTTCAGGATAAGAATGTTAAGGAGACTGAATACGCAGAATATATGGGACAGACAGCGAGCAGCTATGGTCATGTGTTACGCGAGGTGCTCCATCAACAAAATTTTAACGCAGGCAATCTTAGAGACTGGCATCATCCTGTAGATGCATCAAAATTGGTAACATGGGTGGAATCGCACGACACCTATTGCAATGCTCATGAATCAGCATCACTAAGTGATGACCAAATAAAAATAGGTTTCGTGTTCCTTACAGCTCGCAAAGGTGGTACTCCCCTATTCTACAGCCGTCCAGAGGGGAGCAGCAAAGATAATGTATGGGGCAACAACCGTATAGGAGAACGCGGAAATTCAAACTTTAAAAACGACGAGGTAAAAGCGGCTATTTCTTTCCGCCATGCCATGGCAAATGAGCCGGAAAATATTGAAGCTACAGAAAACGGAGCTGTGGCAGCCGTAGTACGCGGTGATAAGGGGCTGGTAATCATCAACTTCACTGAAAAAGAGCAGAAATTTGAATTACCTACTTCACTACCTGACGGTGAATATACCGATATGGTTTATTCTACAACATTTAAGGTAAAGAAAGGCAAGATTTCGGGCAAAGTGATGCCATTGCAGTCTCATATAATTGTAAAATAAATCATTAATCAATAGTTTAAACTCCGCTTTTGTACACCATTAGCGGAGTTTTTTTGTTAAAGAGCTACTAAGTAAACAGAAAAAATAGTAATTTTGCAACGTAAATGACGTTTAATTCCATCGCATACGCGTTTTTCTTGCCTATTGTATTCCTGATATATTGGTACATTTTAGGCAAACGGCTGAGAGCACAGAATATTTTTTTGCTTGCAGCCAGTTATTTCTTTTATTCATGCTGGGACTGGCGTTTTCTCGGGCTGATAATATTTACAACAGCAACCACTTATTTAAGTGCTCTTATGATGGAAAAAAGTGAACATAAAAAACTATGGCTCACTATTAACATTGTTGCAAATCTGGCTGTTCTTTTCACTTTTAAGTATCTTGGTTTTTTTGTAGAAAATACTTGCGTCTTGCTAAATTACATAGGATTTAGGGCAGATAGTATAACAGTGAATATAATTTTGCCTATAGGAATTTCATTTTATACCCTTCAAGCCATTTCATACTCTATCGACGTATTTAGAAGACAAATTGCTCCAACGCATGATTATGTAGCATTTTCCACATATATAGCGTTCTTTCCACAGTTAGTTGCAGGACCTATTGAAAGGTCAGTCAATCTTCTACCTCAAATTCTCAAGCCAAGGACGTGGGATTATTCTGTGGCAGTAGATGGAATGAGGCAAATATTATGGGGATTATTTAAGAAGGTTGCTGTGGCAGACCTTTGTGGCATTTACGCAGACAGAATCCTTAGTGACGTGGATTACTATAACGGCAGCTCCGTACTGCTTGCTCTTGTATTATTCTGCTGTCAAATATACGGTGATTTTTCAGGTTACAGCGACATTGCTATAGGAAGTGCAAAGCTTTTTGGCATCCGTCTTTCCTCGAATTTCCGGTATCCGTATTTTGCATCTACGATTAGCGAATACTGGCGTCGCTGGCACATTTCTCTCATGACGTGGCTTCGTGACTATGTGTATATTCCACTTGGAGGCTCACGCACATCTAATGCTCGCACATACCTGAATATTGGAATGGTGTTTATACTGTCCGGTTTGTGGCATGGCGCTGCATGGACGTATATTGTATGGGGTATGTTTTGGGCTATATTTTTTATAGCTGAAAGGATTGTATTCGGAAAGAAAGAATACAAGTTTAATTTACTACGATATTGCATTACAATGCTTGTTGTGTTGGCATCATTTGTCATTTTCCGTGCGCCCTCGCTAACACATGCCGGCAATTATATATCACACATCTTTACGCCTGCACTGCTTTCGTTACCGACGGGACTGACACCAATAATGACAGTAATCCCCATGTTTATCATTGAATACGTAGGCAGATGTAATGAATATCCTTTGCAGAATATCCGATTCCAAGCTCCATTAAGATGGCTTATATATGCAGCTCTCACCTACTCTATTATTTTCGCAGTAGATGAGGCTTCTTCACAGTTTATTTACTTTCAATTTTAGTATTATGAAAGATAATACGCTGAATAGGTTTACACTTAAGGCATTTGCGGCAATGCTAATATTTCTTCCAATATTAGTGATATATATTGTGATTGACCCATTTGCTGTAGTTAGGCATCATGAGCCTTGCCCGGCATTTGGCTCTGCCATTCCATTTAATAAAGGGTATATTAGCACTTGTGCATATATTGATAATCGCGATAAGTACCATTACAACGCATTTATTTTCGGTAGTTCGCGCACAATCAATTTTAGGGCAGCAGATTGGAAAAGTCATCTCGGCAGTGATGCGAGTATATTCCATTTTGATGCCTCTAATGAAACACCTGAAGGCATTTACTTAAAAATGAAATATATTGATGAGCACGGTGACTCAATAAAATATGCTATTTTTGAATTTCCTTCAATATTTTTCAACGACCGGAGTGAATATTTGTCTTACCGCACGCCATGGCAGTTAGACGGAATCCAGTCTGCGCCAGAATTTCACTATTATTATCTCAACCGTTTTTTAGACTGGAGCATGTTTAAGTCAATCCTCAAATATAAAGCATACGGTGAAATGCCACCGGAGGAAAT
The DNA here is from genome assembly GCA_945231345.1 of uncultured Porphyromonadaceae bacterium. Taxonomy (GTDB): domain Bacteria; phylum Bacteroidota; class Bacteroidia; order Bacteroidales; family Muribaculaceae; genus CAJUPY01. The sequence continues at coordinate 8,164 of CALYOL010000016.1, read as the reverse complement.
TGCAGACAAAGTGCTTTTTTTGTCTACTATTATAGATGGATATGACAGAAGCACAAACGAAACATACTTCAACAAACGAGATTCACTTTACGCACACCATCCAGAAAAGGGGAAAATGCTTAGATTTGACCCCAAACTATTTCATATCTCAAAAAAAGTATCAACAGACTATCATCGCTCATTATTGCACAAAATTCATGAAATACTTTTACGGCATAATACGGATTATAAGATTATTTTAGGTCCAATGCCTGATTATTCAACCCTTGATGACACGGATAAAACACTGATAATAAACATATTTGGGGAAGAAAACGTTTCAGACCTTTCACGTTTCTCACCTGCCTACAGCGGTAAGATGACATTTTATGACCATATACATTTTACGCCAGAAATAGGCAAAGAAATGATAGATTCAGCATATTTTTGCCAATAATATGTTTTTTAACATATCTTTTTATTGCAATTATTTCAAAAAAAATTCGTAATTTGCGGCGTTTTTTAAAACGAACACGAAATAACATTAAATAACTAACAGATATTCTCTAATTAACATGAAAGTATATCGTACTAATGAAATCAAGAACATAGCCTTGCTTGGAAGCAAAGGCTCGGGTAAAACCACGCTCGCAGAAGCTATGCTTTACGAGTGTGGAGTTATAAAACGTCGCGGCAGCATTGAAGCAAAAAATACCGTAAGTGACTATTTCCCTGTTGAAAAGGAGTATGGATATTCTGTCTTTTCAACAATTTTTTATGCTGAGTTCCTTAACAAGAAGCTGAACGTAATCGATTGCCCTGGAGCTGATGACTTCGTTGGAAATGCAATAACAGCCCTTAATGTCACCGATACAGGCGTAATCCTTGTTGACGCACAATATGGTGTAGAAGTCGGCACACAGAATATATTCCGCACAGCTACTTCACTTAAGAAACCAATAATTTTTGCACTCAACCAGCTTGATGGCGAAAAAGCAGACTATGATAACGTAATCGAACAGATGCGCGAAATCTTTGGACCAAAGATTACCCCTATCCAGTATCCTCTTGCATGTGGTCCCGGTTTTAACGCTATGATTGACGTTCTTTTGATGAAAAAATACTCATGGGGACCTGATGGAGGCGTGCCAACAATCGAAGACATTCCTGCAGAAGAAATGGATAAGGCAACCGAATTGCATCAGCAACTTGTGGAGGCAGCAGCAGAGAACGATGAGACGCTCATGGAAAAATTCTTCGAGCAGGGTCACCTTTCAGAAGATGAGATGCGCGAAGGTATCCGCAAAGGTCTAATCGACAACTCAATATATCCTGTTTTCTGTGTAAGCGCACTGAAGGATATGGGCGTACGCCGAATGATGGAGTTCCTCGGCAACGTTGTTCCTTTCGTTGAAGATATGCCAGCACCTGTAGATACTGCCGGAGAGGAAGTTAAACCTGATGAAAACGGTCCTCTCAGCATATTTATGTTCAAGACCACTGTAGAGCCACACATCGGTGAAGTACAATATTTCAAGGTGATGTCCGGAACTCTCACAGCAGGAGCAGACCTTGACAACGTAAGTCGTGGCAGCAAAGAGCGTATAGCACAGATTTATTGCGTGTGCGGTCAAATCAAGACACCTGTTGACAAACTTTGCGCAGGCGATATCGGCGCAACCGTAAAACTAAAAGACGTACGTACAGGCAATACACTGAATGAAAAAGGCTGCGACATTACATTTGATTTCATTAAGTATCCTGCAGCAAAATATCAGCGAGCTATCCGCCCTGTGACTGAAAGCGATTCTGAAAAACTAAGCGCAATTCTTACTCGTATGCACGAAGAAGACCCAACATGGGAAATCGTACAGTCAAAGGAACTCAAGCAGACAATTCTTTCAGGTCAAGGAGAGTTCCACCTCCGTACACTTAAATGGCGAGTAGAAAATAATGATAAGCTCCCTATCATATTTGAAGAGCCAAAGATTCCATATCGCGAAACCATCACAAAGGCTGCGCGTGCGGACTATCGCCACAAAAAGCAATCAGGCGGTGCGGGTCAGTTTGGTGAAGTACACCTAATTATCGAGCCATATGAAGAAGGCATGCCGGCACCAGACACATACCGTTTTGGCAACCAAGAATATAAGATGAATGTACGCGACACTCAAGAGATTCCACTTGAATGGGGTGGAAAACTCGTAGTGTGCAACTGTATTGTAGGTGGAGCTATCGATGCTCGTTTTATACCAGCAATCGTAAAAGGTCTAATGGAGCGCATGGAACAAGGTCCACTGACCGGTTCATATGCTCGAGACGTGCGCGTTTGCATTTATGACGGCAAGATGCACCCTGTAGATTCAAATGAAATCTCATTTAAGCTCGCAGGTCGCAATGCATTCAGTGAAGCATTCCGTAACGCAAATCCAAAAATTCTTGAGCCAGTATATGACGTAGAAGTTATGGTACCAGGTGACGTAATGGGTGACGTAATGAGCGACCTACAGTCTCGCCGCGCTATCATCATGGGTATGGCATCAGAGAATGGATTTGAGAAAATCACAGCCAAAGTACCTCTCAAAGAAATGTCTTCTTACTCAACAGCCCTCAGCTCAATCACAGGCGGACGCTCATCATTCACGATGAAGTTTGCTTCTTATGAACTTGTGCCAGGTGATGTTCAGGAAAAACTCCTCAAGGAGTATGCAGAAAAGAACGTTGATGAATAGTCCTTTATAGAACTATATATAGATTTTAGTAATCTCAGAAGAAAGGGGTGGCGGATTTTCCGCTGCTCCTTTTCATCATAATGGCAATTCCACTTCAAACTACATATTATTTCATCGAATTATGGCTCAATTTATCAAAAATGTGTAACTTTGCATCATGGATTTAAATTATGAATCAGAACTGCTGGAAAGGGCAGTAACAGAGCTTTCCAGACTGCCAGGCATAGGACGAAAGACAGCTCTACGCCTTGCTCTTCATTTGCTCCGCCAAGATGAGAGATTTGCTGAAGACCTTGGCAATTCGGTAATAAATCTTCGTAAAGGTGTCATTTACTGCAAACAATGCCATAATATTTCCCAAACAGAACTATGCCCTATCTGCTCCGACCCTACTCGCGACAATACTACCGTATGCGTAGTGGAAAATGTGAAGGACGTAATGAGTTTTGAGAATACTCGCCAATATCGCGGTGTCTACCATGTTCTCGGCGGTATAATATCCCCTATCGATGGTGTTGGTCCTGAGAGCCTGGAAATAAATTCGCTTGTACAGCGTGTTGCCGAGGGGAGTATTAAGGAAGTAATCCTTGCACTAAGTGCCACTATGGAGGGCGACACTACATGTTTTTACCTATATAAGCAACTCACACCTTATGGGGTGAAAATCACGCAGATAGCGCGGGGAGTGAGCGTTGGCAATGAGATAGAATATACGGATGAGGTTACTTTGGGTCGCTCCCTTCTTAGCCGTACTCTTTTCACTGACCAATTTAAGTATTAATATGAAAAATATAAGACTACGCGCCCCGGAGCTTGAAGATATCGAACTGCTGTATAAATGGGAGAACGACACATCAATATGGCAAAATGGATGCACAATCGCTCCATATTCGATAAATCAGCTTACAGACTACATAACCAGCTATGATGGTGATATTTACTCTGCCAAACAGCTACGCATGATGATAGATGATTGCGACACAGGTGTCACCGTAGGCTCTATTGACATATACGATTACGACCCGGTAAATAATCGTGCGTTTATTGGTTACCTTATTGACGACAAATATCGAAATATGGGATATGCCAGTTCTGCAATAATCAAGACTGCTGAATATTGTAGAAACAGGCTGTCTATGATACAATTATTGGCAATATCAAGTATTGACAATAAAGAAAGCTTATCCGTATTAAAGAGATGCGGTTTTACAGAGTGTGGCTTGTTGAAACAATGGATAAAAAGGGAGAGAGATTTATATGTTGATGCCTTAATGATGCAGCTATTTCTTTTTGAATAGTCGTGATATCAAATCTGGTCGATGCATACGGTTTAGCGACCGCATTATATCCTGCCGATAAGTCTTGTCGTACCAAAAAAAGTATTTTCGCTGTGCGAGTTTTTCTTCTTGTCGTCTTGGGGTAAATACTTTTTCCAGAGTATATGGGTGGTAGCCGGTGTAATAAATCTCAGTGGAAACGGTCATTGGTGTTGGGGTAAAGTCTTGCACCTGTTCCAGATGAAAATTAAGGTCTCGTGTCTCGCATGCTAATTGAGCCATATCAATCTCAGTGCAACCGGGGTGAGAAGAAATAAAATATGGGATAAGCTGCTGATTAAGATTGAATTTGCGGTCTATCCGGTGAAAAATATCGTTGAACTGACGGAAGAGAGAAAATGAAGGCTTACGCATTATACTCAATACATGGTCTTCAGTATGTTCCGGCGCCACTTTGAGTCGACCGGAGACGTGTCGTGAAATTAGGTTTTCAATATATTGCCTGTTTACGGAGTCTATTTTCTGATTTCCAGTCTGATGCATAGCGAGGTCGTAACGGACACCACTGCCGATAGTAGATTTTTTCACTTCGGGCATCTCATCGACAGCCTTATAAATCTCGAGTAGTTTTGAATGGTCAGTGTCAAGATTTGGACATACTACCGGATGAAGACAAGAGGGACGCAAACATTTTCGACAGATGTCACGATTTTTGCCTCCCATACAATACATGTTTGCCGACGGTCCACCAAGGTCTGTGATATATCCTTTGAAATCAGGCATTTCCACTACTTTTTTCACTTCACGGAGAATTGACTCTTTGCTGCGGGAGGCGATAAATTTTCCTTGATGTGCAGAAATTGTACAGAAAGCACAACCACCAAAACACCCACGATGCATGTTTACGGAAAATTTAATCATATCAAATGCAGGAATGCGTTTTCCTTTATATCGAGGATGAGGAAGGCGTGTATATGGCAGGTCGAAAGAAGCGTCGATTTCTCCTGTAGTCATAGCGGGAAACATTGGATTTACTTTTACAATTCTATTTCCGTGCTGCTGCCAAATAGTCTTGCCACCCTCCATTCGGTTTGATTCCTGCTCAATATGCTTGAAATTTTCTGCTTGCGAGCGTTTGTCTTTAAGGCATTGTTCAAATGAATGGAGCAAGATGTCGTCATTTCCAATCAAATCCTTGCTAAAAGGGAGTATCATAGCAGTTTGTCGAATATCGCATATATCCCCTATTTTTTCGCCTGCATTGAGTCTGTTAGCGAGTTCAACAATCGGTTTTTCACCCATGCCATAAATCAGCAGGTCGGCAGGCGAGTCAAGCAGAATAGACGGTCGGAGACGGTCTTGCCAATAATCGTAGTGAGACAGACGGCGCATAGATGCTTCTATTCCACCAATCACTATTGGCGCATCAGGATATAATCTACGCAATATTTGTGTATAAACAATCGTAGGATAATCAGGGCGCATTCCATGCCTGCCATCAGGCGTATAAGCGTCATCACTACGACGGCGGCGGTTTGCGGTGTAATGATTGACCATTGAATCCATCGCACCGGCAGTGACGCCGAAAAACAGCCGAGGCTGCCCAAATTTTCTGAAATCACGCAGGTCATCTTGCCAGTTAGGCTGCGGAACGATTGCCACTTTGTATCCGTTTGCCTGTAAAATCCTGCCAATCACGGCTGCAGCAAACGAAGGATGGTCAACGTAAGCGTCACCGGTGAAAAGCACTACATCAACATTCTCCCACCCGAGAGCTTTCATTTCTTTTACAGACGTTGGAAGAAAGTCTGTTACATTATAGCGATTTTGCATAGTCTTCAAGCCTAATAATTTCATCACGCAATCTCGCAGCCTCCATAAATTCCATATCTTTTGCAGCTTTCAGCATCTGACTGCGAAGATTTTCGATGTATGAAGCGACTTGTTTTGCGCTCATATAAGGCAAAACAGGGTCTGCGGCGACATCAATAGCGGGAGAAAATTCCGTATCGTATTTAACTCTCTTAGTCTCAGTGTTTTTAACAGAAGCAACAGCCTTTTCAGAAGCGAGAATAGCGTTGCGAGCTTTTACGATAGCCTGCGGGGTAATTCCATGCTCCTCGTTGTATCTCAACTGAGCTTCACGGCGCCGAGTTGTATCCTCGATAGTACGCTGCATACTGTCTGTAATATGGTCGGCATACATAATCACCAGCCCGTTTAGGTTACGAGCAGCGCGCCCCGCGGTCTGAGTGAGCGAGCGATGTGAGCGGAGGAAACCCTCTTTATCAGCATCGAGTATAGCCACAAGCGAAACTTCCGGCAGGTCAAGTCCTTCACGCAATAGGTTTACCCCAACCAGGACGTCAAATTCGCCAGCACGTAAAGCATCAATAATAGCTATTCTGTCAAGCGACTTAACGTCTGAGTGAATGTATGCGGATTTAATGTCAAGTTTAAGCAAATAGTCGTTTAGCTCTTCAGCCATTCGTTTTGTGAGTGTTACGACAAGGACACGCTCATGCTTTTCAATTCTGATTCTAATCTGCTCCAGAAGGTCGTCGATTTGTCCGGCGGACTGCTTAACAACAATCTGAGGGTCAAGCAAACCAGTAGGTCTGATAATCTGCTCAACCACAACGCCTTCGCTTTCGGCAATTTCAAAGTCGGCAGGGGTAGCGCTGACATAAATCACTTGATTTGTCAGGCTTTTCCATTCGTCAAATCTCAGTGGACGGTTGTCAATAGCAGCCGCCAATCTGAATCCATATTCGACAAGGTTTGTTTTGCGGGCGAGGTCGCCACCATACATTGCACGAATTTGTGGAACAGTGACATGACTTTCGTCAATTATCGTAAGATAGTCTTTGGGGAAATAATCGAGTAGGCAGAATGGCCTTGAACCGGGTTCACGTCCGTCGAAATATCGGCTGTAGTTTTCAACACCGGAGCAATGCCCAGTTTCACGTAGCATCTCAACATCGTAAGTGACACGTTCATAAAGTCTTTTGGCTTCAGTATCTTTGCCCTCGTCGTAAAACATCTGGACCTGCTTTCCCAGGTCAATCTCTATTTGCCCGATAGCCACAGCAAGTCGCTCTGGGGAAGTGACAAACAGGTTAGCCGGATAAATCTTAAAAGAATCGTGACTGCCTAACGATACGAAATCTGTTGGATGAAGTGTAGTGATAGACTCTATCTCATCTCCCCAAAAAGTAATTCGAATAAGAATTTCTTCGTAAGCTAACGAGATATCGATGGTGTCACCTTTTACTCGGAAAGTTCCACGACTCAGTTCTACCTCATTTCGGCTATATAGAGCCTCTGTAAGTCGGCGCATAAAAGCATTTCGGGTGATTTTCTGCCCTACTTTTACTTCAATTACATTGCTATCGAAATCAGCGGGATTACCGATGCCGTAAAGGCAAGAGACTGAAGAAACGACAATTACGTCTCTTCTACCAGAAAGCAAAGCGGAAATAGTAGCCAGTCTGAGTCGGTCAATTTCCTGATTAATCATCAGGTCTTTTTCAATATACTTGTCTTGAGATGGGATATATGCTTCCGGCTGATAGTAGTCGTAATACGAAATGAAATATTGGACAGAATTTTCAGGGAAGAAGCCCTTAAGCTCGCTGTAAAGCTGGGCGGCAAGGGTCTTGTTATGGCTAAGGACGAGCGTAGGTTTGCCGGTCTGCGCTATCACATTCGCCATAGTAAAAGTTTTGCCACTACCAGTCACTCCAAGTAGTGTCTGTGCCTTCAGCCCACTATTTACGCCATCAACGAGCCCTTTAATAGCTTGTGGCTGGTCTCCAGTGGGAGCATAGTCTGAATTCAGTATAAACTTCATTTCTTATTGTCGTAAATTCAATCTGCGAATTTAGCCATTTTTTTTCATATATCACAGTAATTGCAACATAAAATTCCCAGATATGATACTTTTGAAATTTGAAACCAGGGAATTTTTATTGTATTAACTTATTTTAACAAGGGTGTGCCAAAATCTTGCCCAGGTGTCTAATTAATTTTGCAGAAAAAATAAAAAAAACAGAAATTATGATGTCCAAAAAACTCCAAATAATCAGAAAAAAAAGAGCCCTCCGAAGAGAGCTCACAGGTTTTACACCTTCGGCATATAGCCTTATTGTGATAAGATGTAGAAATTGTCTTTGT
>CALYOL010000015.1 GCA_945231345.1 uncultured Porphyromonadaceae bacterium | reverse complement strand
CCTCACAAATCCTAACTATTGATGCACTGAATATGACGTTTCGGAAAATGAATATCTAAATTTTATCCAACCCTTTTGTAAACTTTAGCCAGTAATATTTCAGAGGATTAGTGTATTTCAATTGCTTCCATGGGCGACTGCTGTGCGGACGGTGCCATACGGGGAGAGACGTGAAAAGATAATTTTTGAAGCCAAGGTTCAGAGACTCATGCGAGATTGTGACATCAAACCAATTTTTGCTCTCGTCAAGGCTGTCAAAGTCAAACGCAGAGAGAAATTTTGGTGTCAATAGAGAGCAACAGAAACTGCAATGCTTCTTTTCCGGATAAACCATATTTTCCTTACCCTTGGCATGCAAATATGGGTAATTTATCGCACCATTTTCATCAACTGTCACCGCTGCCGCAATACCACAGTCTTCACGCTCCAAAGCACCTTCATACAAGTCTTGCAACGTATTTGGCTTCACCACCACATCACTCTCCACAATCAGTAGCCCGGCATCCGCTTCTATCGCCTCGCGTCGTGTCTTTTTAAGCACTAATAGATAGTTTGGAGACGGATGAGATGTTATATCCTTCAGGTTTATGAGTTCAAATCCCATTTCCACAGCAGCCTTCTCCAGTCGTGCTGTATTTTCATCTGTGCTAAAGTCATTATAGATAGTGTATGTATACGGCACAGTGATTTCAGACTCCAAAATTGCCTTTGCAGTTTCCAGAGTCAGGTCTATTGAATCCTTTACAGGCGTGATTATATGCAGCGATTTCATTTCTAAATCAACACAACAGTTTAGTCTAACTTAAGCACTGCCAGGAACGCCTTCTGAGGCACTTCAACAGAGCCGATTTGCTTCATGCGCTTTTTACCCTTCTTCTGCTTTTCAAGCAGCTTACGTTTACGTGAAATATCACCTCCATAACACTTTGCAGTCACATCTTTGCGCACTGCCTTTATAGTCTCGCGTGCGATTATTTTCGCTCCGATTGCGGCTTGGATTGCAATATCAAACTGTTGACGCGGTATCAGTTCTTTTAGTTTCTCACACATCTTGCGCCCAAAAGTTACCGCATTATCAACGTGCGTAAGCGTAGATAGCGCATCTACACTCTCGCCATTTAGCAGAATGTCAAGTTTTATCAGTTTTGACTCACGGAAGTCGTGCAAGTGGTAGTCAAAAGATGCATAACCCTTAGATATTGACTTCAGTTTGTCATAAAAATCTATCACAATTTCGCCCAATGGCAAGTCGAAAATCATCTCCATGCGATTGCCGGAAATATACTCCTGCTTCACCAGCTCACCGCGCTTGCTTAGGCACAGTGTCATTATCGGACCTATATAGTCTGCAGCTGTTATCACAGACGCACGGATATATGGCTCCTCTATATGGTCTATAAGCGTCAAATCTGGAAGACCAGACGGATTATGAACCTCAGTCACCTCCCCTTTCTTGTCATAAACCTTATACGACACGTTGGGAACTGTCGTGATTACCTCCATGTCAAACTCGCGGCTCAGACGTTCCTGTACAATTTCCATGTGCAGAAGACCAAGGAAACCACACCGGAAACCGAACCCAAGCGCAGCCGATGACTCCGGCGTAAACGTCAGCGAAGCATCATTAAGCTGTAACTTCTCAAGTGATGCTCGCAGATTTTCAAAATCTTCTGTCTCAATAGGATACACACCGGCAAACACCATTGGCTTTACCTCCTCAAATCCATCAATCGCGGCTGCGCATGGACGCTCTACATGAGTGATTGTGTCACCCACTTTCACTTCCTTTGACGTTTTTATGCCGGAAATGATATAGCCGACATTGCCCGCTGAAAGTGTCTTACGCGGAGACATGTCCAGTTTCAAAACTCCTATTTCATCAGCATTATACTGCTTGCCGGTAGCTACGAATTTCACAAAGTCGCTTGTGCTTATAGTTCCGTTCTCTATCTTGAAATATGCGATAATTCCTCGGAACGGATTAAATACTGAGTCAAAAATAAGAGCCTGTAGCGGAGCTTCTGGGTCTCCCTCCGGCGCCGGTATGCGTTCTATGATTGCCTCAAGTATTTCTGGTATGCCAATACCCGTCTTACCGCTCGCTCGGATAATCTCCTCTCGTTTACAGCCAAGTAGCTCTATTATTTGGTCTTCTACCTCATCTGGCTTGGCACTGTCAAGGTCAACCTTATTTATCACCGGGATTATCTCCAGGTCATTTTCTATCGCCATATAAAGGTTTGAGATTGTCTGCGCCTGAATACCCTGTGAAGCATCTACTATCAGCAGAGCACCCTCGCATGCCGCAATAGAACGTGACACTTCATAGCTGAAGTCCACGTGCCCCGGTGTATCTATCAAATTTAGAACATAATTTTCACCATTCAAGGCATACTCCATCTGTATTGCGTGGCTCTTGATTGTAATACCTCGCTCTCGCTCAAGGTCCATATCATCAAGCACCTGTGCCTGAAGGTCTTTTTGAGCGATTGTATGAGTAAACTCCAGCAGACGGTCTGCCAAAGTCGATTTGCCATGGTCTATATGCGCTATTATGCAAAAGTTTCTTATATTTTTCATCAAATGCTACCTATTTTACTGCAAATTTACGACTTTTTTCGCAATCCTGCAATTTTATTTATCAGTATCCGCTATAGCCTATTTTTCATTTAAAAAATTTTGTTATCAATTATTAAATTTTCCTAAACAATTACACATAATAAATATTTTTAGTAATTTTGCAGCACCAAATTAAATTCCAATGAAAACTAACCTAAGTTCACAAATTAAGCTCGAAAGAATTCCTCGCCGTTACTACGCTCCGGAGGGTGACATTGAAAGAGCATCTCTCACCAGAGAAGAGAAAATTTACACGCGTATTTTTGAAAGCTCTACAGAAGGCAGCGATTACCTCGCCAAACACGTTGCAGACCTTATTAACCGTAACGTTAAGGAAAAAGGGCACTGCGTCCTCGCACTTGGTGCCGGCTTCAGCACACATGCCGTATATGCTTCACTCATTGAGCTTTACCGCCAAGGCGAAGTCTCTTTCAAAAACGTAATAGTATTTAACCTCTGCGAATTTTACCCTGAAGTGGTTGACGGACCAAGCACTTTCAAGCGCTTAAAGCAAGTGTTCCTGGACCATGTAGACATTAAGCCTAAAAATATCCACACTTTCGACACTACCGTCACTAAAGACGTCCTATTTGACTACTGCCTCGACTATCAGCACGATATTGAGCGCGCCGGCGGCATCGACATTTCTATCCTTGAAATTGGTACTAACGGCACTCTCGGATTTAACGAGCCGGGCTCTCTTAGCACAAGTGCTTGCCGTCTCGTACTACTCAGCAATGAGACTAAGCGCCGTATCACTAAAGAATACAACATCGACAACGCTCCTTGCACTGCTATCACACTCGGTATCAGCAACATACTCAGCTCTTCTCGAATTATGGCTATGGCTTGGGGTGAAAACTACTCTACTACAGTACAAAACGCTATTGAAGGCAATATCACAGACAACATTCCTGCTTCTTTCCTTCAGTTGCATAACCACACTCGCATCGCACTTGACCTTCCTGCTGCTGAATCACTCACTCGAATTTCACATCCTTGGAAAGTGACTTCATGCGAATGGACCGACAAGCTCATCCGACGCGCTATAGTTTGGCTCTGCGCACAGACAGGCAAGCCTATCCTCAAACTCACCAACAAGGATTACACCGACTGGGGACTTGGAGAACTCGTTGCCCTGTACGGCTCTGCATACAACGTAAATATCAAGGTGTTCAACGAGCTACAGCACACTATCACCGGATGGCCTGGCGGCAAACCTGACGCTGACGATACATACCGCCCTGAGCGTGCTAAGCCTTTCCCGAAACGTGTGATTGTATTCTCACCACACCCTGACGACGACGTAATTTCAATGGGTGGAACACTTCAGAGACTCGTTGACCAAAAACACGACGTTCACGTTGCTTACGAAACTTCAGGAAACATCGCAGTTGGTGATGAAGACATGATGCGCTACTTCCTCATGAACGACCGAATTGCGCCTATGTTTGGATTCGACACTGAAGGATACAAAAAGCTTTCTGCTGACCTTAACACATTCGTCGCAAACAAGACTCCGGGCGAAATTGACACTGCGGAAATCCGTGAAATCAAGACAATGATTCGTCAGGCTGAAGCTACCATCGCTTGCGACTATATCGGTGTTCCTCGACAGAACATCCACTTCCTTCGCCTTCCTTTCTACGAAACAGGTACCATCAAGAAAGGCGACCTCGGAGAAGCTGACGTAAATATCGTAAAAGAACTTATATCAAGCGTTAAGCCTCACCAAATATTCGTTGCAGGAGACCTCGCAGACCCTCACGGAACTCACCGCGTATGTACTGATGCAGTCCTCGCTGCTATCGATGAGCTCAAGGGAGAGGATTGGATGAAAGACTGCCGAATTTGGATGTATCGCGGGGCTTGGGCTGAATGGGAAATAGACCATATCGAAATGGCTGTACCTATGTCTCCTGAACAGCTCCGCTCTAAACGAAACTCCATCCTTAAGCACCAGTCTCAGATGGAAAACGCACCGTTCCTTGGCGATGACGACCGACTTTTCTGGCAGCGTGCTGAAGAGAGAAACCGCGCCACCGCGATGCTTTACCAGAGCCTTGGACTCGCTTCATACGAAGCAATGGAAGCTTTCGTAGAATATATTCCTCTTTAACAAAGACTTTCTAATCATACCATTCTAAAATGATTAACATCATTTCAGATATACAATAAGTGAATCATAGGTAAAAATGAAAAAACTGGCTGCTCGAGAGAGTCGCCGGTTTTTTTATTTCCCATATAAAAAGCCATCAGCATGAGTGCCGATGGCTTTAATAATTTGATAATGAGTAAGTCGCTAATCTTCGCTTACTCGGGTCTTGGCTTTTGATTTAGATTTAGATGCTGAGGAATTCATATCTTTTTCCTCCTTAAGGTCCACCTCGTTTCCCTTTGAGTCTATCACTCGATATTGAAGGTATGCCATAGACTGGTCTGCTATAATTTTAAATCCACCGCCTATTCCAAACTTCCAGCGAGTGGCAAGTGATATAAGACCTTTTTTCAGATATGCATCCACAAACGGGTGAACATATACCTTGAAATTCTTCATTTTCAAGGTATTTACCATATACTCTATTTTCTCCTCAAGAGTATCGGTAAACAATAGCGACGGCTGTACTATACCTTTGCCGAAGCAGGACGGACATTCTTCCGTCGTAACCAGGTCAAGAGCCGGACGTACTCGCTGCCTGGTGATTTGCATTAGTCCGAACTTACTAAGCGGCAATATGTTATGACGCGCTCGGTCATTTGACATTACTTCGCGCATATGGTCATATAGCGCTTGGCGGTGCTCCGCTTTGTTCATATCAATAAAGTCCACCACAATAATGCCGCCCATATCTCGCAGTCTGAGCTGTCGCGCTATTTCGTCTGCTGCCCTTAGGTTTACCTCAAGTGCATTGCTTTCCTGGTCGTTCGTGGCTTTTGCCCTGTTGCCGGAATTTACGTCGATAACGTGTAGTGCCTCAGTATGCTCAATGATAATGTATGCCCCGGACTTGAAAGACACCGTCTTTCCGAATGAAGACTTTATTTGCCTTGTGATGTTAAAATGGTCAAATATCGGCTGGTCATCAGCATAGATATTCACTATCTCCTTTCTTTCGGGTGCGATGAGAGTGACATATTTCAAGATTTGTTCATATATCTCCGCATCGTTTACGTGAATGCTTTCAAACGTCGGGCTGAACACGTCGCGTAACACACCTACTATGCGGCTTTCCTCCTCAAAAATTAGGGAAGGCACATCGGCATGTTGTGCTTTTTCAATTGTTTTTTCCCAACATTCAATCAGTGTCTGTAGCTCGTTATTAAGCTCTGCCACCTTTTTCCCCTCTGCAGAAGTTCGTATTATGACACCAAAGTTGCGCGGCTTTATTGAGCCTATGAGCTGGCGTAGCCTCATCTTTTCCTCTGTTGACTTTATTTTCTGAGAAATCGAGATTTTGTCACAGAATGGTATTAGAACCATATATCTGCCCGTAAATGAAATCTCTGTAGTCAGGCGTGGTCCCTTTGATGAAATTGGCTCTTTCACAATCTGTACCAGGAGCTCTTGCCCGGCTGTTAGTACGTCCGAGATTGTGCCATGCTTGTCTATTTCTGCCTTGAGGTTGATTTTTGAAAGATTGGGTATTTTCTTCTTGTCTGCAAGTAGTTGCTTGACAAACTCAGCATAAGTGCTAAACCTTGAGCCAAGGTCTAAGTAGTGAAGAAAAGCGTCTTTCTCGTACCCTACATTTACAAACGCCGCATTAAGACCCGGCATCAGCTTTTTTACCTTTGCCAGATATATGTCCCCCACTGCATATGCCAGTGAGCGCGACTCTTTCTGTAGCGATACGAGCCGAGAGTCCTCCAGTAGTGCTATGGACACCTCTGAGGGCTGTACGTCAACTATTAGTTCGCTTTTCATCAATGTTAATTTTGAGTGTTTAGTTGTTGTGATAAAATGCAAAGAACAAACTTGATGCGATAGCAGTAACACTTTAGCAACTCCCCGCAAAAAAGTTTGTTCTTGTATAGCATACGTCAGTAGCTTTAAAGAAATAGCATTTTATTTCTTCTTATGACGATTTTTTCTTAAACGTTTTTTACGTTTGTGAGTAGCCATCTTGTGACCTTTTCTTTTCTTTCCGCTTGGCATTTTTGCAAAAATTAAAGGATTAATAATATAGTTCTTTTTGTTTGCCTTCTTACTTTATCCGGCTCGGCGCGGTTTGCCGAACTCGGCTCTTGCAATTGGGCGCTATTTTGTAGACTTATATTACTTAACCTCGCTCTTGAATGCGTCTGATGGTTTAAACGCTGGAATGTTGTGAGCTGGGATAATAATACTTGTCTTCTTTGAAATGTTGCGTGCAGTTTTCTCTGAGCGTTTTTTCAGGATGAAGCTTCCGAAACCTCGGAGATATACGTTTTCACCCTTTGACAGAGAGTCCTTAACTACTTCCATGAAAGCCTCTACTGATTGGAGGACCATTTCTCTTGGAAGACCTTTTGATTTTGCGATTTCGTTAACAATATCAGCTTTTGTCATTTTATAAAACCTTTATAGATGTTAGTAATAATTTCTTTCATTCGCACAAAAATGTAGGGACTTTTTCAAGCCCTCCAGTTTTGCAACTGCAAATATCGCAATTTTTTTTCAATTTTGCGCTATATATCAGCATTTTTTTTGATTTTAAGCGGTTTTTTATGCTTTTTTAGTCACTAAATTGCAATATCCGCTAAAATTACTGTAGAATTGCATCATATGACGCGCCATCCGAGATTATTTCTAATGCCTTCAGGAATATTGGGTCAAGAGGATTTGCTATCCGGAAATATGCCGATGTGTCATATACATCTCGTGCTATGAGACCCTTTACAATCGTCGCTATGACGTCGCGGCTTTTCACATAATCTTCATCTACATATTCCACGCCTTCCTGCTGTCCAAGCTCTACTACACTGCGCAGGAATTCGTCGTCAACTACAAAGCCTGATACAAACCCGTCTACGTCTTTATAACGCTTCTTCAACGCTTCCCTGTTCTCATCTACATACGTCACCGCAAACTTATTCAGCACGCCTTTTGCTACAAGGTTTCTATAATAAGTGCTATAGCTTGTCGTATCAACTGGCACAAAGCAATCCGGCATAATTCCGCCGCCGCCATACACTGTGCGGCTCTTCTTCAGCGTTGATGTCTTTAATGACTCATCAAAATGTATACTGTCTGCACTCGAAAATTCGCCTGACTCATACCTGTGGAGCATATCCTCACGATATTCATCGCCTTCGCCCATGGTGTAAGGCTTCTGGATTAAGCGTCCTGACGGTGTATAGTAGCGTGAAACTGTAAGGCGTATCATTGACCCGTCTGGGAATGGGAATGGACGCTGCACAAGACCCTTGCCAAACGTTCTGCGTCCTACTATCACTCCTCGGTCATGGTCTTGAAGTGCTCCGGAGAGAATTTCTGACGCTGATGCTGAATACTGGTTCACCATCACTACTACCTTCCCCTCTCGGAAAATCCCCTTTGTCTCCACAGGGAAATCTGTATTTGCTCCATTACGGGTATCCTTTGTGGATACTACAATATCTCCATAGTCAAGAAACTCGCTCGCTACCTGTACTGCGCTGCCAAGGTATCCTCCTCCATTATCCTCAAGGTCAAGGATTAAGTCTTTCATACCTTTCTTCTTCAGCTCAAGCAGCGCCTTGCGAAACTCATTTCCCGTCTCCTCGGCAAAGCGCGTGATACGGATATAGCCGGTAGTCTTATTCACCATATATGTCGCATCAATACTATACAGCGGTATATCATCACGAGTAATTCGGAATACTATCGGCTCCCGCTCACCTCTACGCAATACACTTATATCCACCGTTGTACCCTTTGGTCCACGCAGAATACCCATCACAGATGAGTTTGGTCGCTTGACTCCGGAAATAATTGAATCTCCGGCGGTAATTATTTTATCTCCCGCGCGAACACCAACTTTTTCACATGGACCACCCGCTATTGTCTGAATTACATATAGCGTATCGTTTAGCATCTGAAACTGGATACCGATACCGCTGAAATTTCCTTGCAGCGGTGTGGTAAGCTCCTTTGTCTCTGCCTTATCTGAATATAGCGAGTGTGGGTCAAGGGTCTTAAGCATCGCCTTAATCCCTTCTTCCACTAATTTTTCGGAGTTTATTGTATCAACATAAAAATTCTCGATGATTTTCTCTGCCATCATCAGTTTACGTACCTGCATATCATCGTCTGCATACAATCCTGCAACACTCAGGCACATAACAAAAAATAATACAACCTTTTTCATTTATATTGCTTTTATGGTAAAAATTCTTTTGTATCGTAGCCATACTTTTGAAGCTCTCTTACTATCGAAGAGCTGACCGATGAATGTTCCGGCAATGTAAAGAGGATTACAGTCTCTATTCCGGATATGCGACGGTTTATGTCGGCTATATGCTGCTCATATTCAAAATCTGTCACCGACCGAACTCCTCGCAGAATATACTTGGCTCCATACTCTCGGCATATATCCACCGTCAGACCGCTATACGAAGTTACCCTCACATTTCCTATGTGAGACACAGCACTGCGAATCTGCTCCATTCGTTCCACAACCGAATTTTGAGACGTTTTCTTGTCATTAATCCCGATTGCTATCACTATGCTGTCAAACAAGCCTGACGCTCGTTCCACTACTGAGAGGTGACCTATCGTAAACGGGTCAAAACTGCCCGGAAATATCGCTACCTTTTCGCTCATTGCTGCATGATTTGAGTATCATCTTCAATAACAAGATTGTCGATAATAAAGTTCTGACGGTCTGACGTATTTTTCCCCATATAAAATTCCAGCAGCTGTGCCACTCCATCGTCTTTGCGGAGTGTCACACGGTCGGCTCTCATGTCCTGACCTATAAAACCACGGAATTCTTCTGGAGAGATTTCTCCAAGACCTTTAAATCGTGTTATTTCGGCATTCTGACCAAGTCGCTCTATCGCTGCTATGCGCTCCTCGTCACTGTAGCAATAATATGTATCCTCCGCAACCTCGCCCTTTTTCTTTCCTGAGCTTCGCTTTGAAGTCTTTTTATTGCGCACGCGGAAAAGTGGTGTCTGTAACACATATACATGCCCGGTGCGCACAAGCTCAGGACAAAATTGCAGAAAATAGGTCAGTAGCAACAGTCTGATATGCATACCGTCTACATCCGCATCCGTTGCGATTATCACATTATTGTACCTCAGGTCATCCAGCGACTCTTCAATATTCAGGGCTGCTCGCAACAGCGCAAACTCATCATTTTTATAAACCTCCACCAGCGGCATGCCGTAGGTATTCAGTGGTTTGCCTCGCAGTGAGAATACCGCCTGCGTTTCCACATTCCTGATTTTTGTTATTGAGCCGGCTGCTGAATCGCCCTCGGTAATAAAAATCGATGTCGCAAGTTTTTTCTCGCCGTCACCCTTCGGGTCTGACAAATGCAGCTGACAGTCATACAGCTTTCGGTTATGTAACGCCAGTTTTTTTGTCCTTTCTCGCGCCTGTTTGGTTGCTCCCGCCATAGCCTTGCGGTCTCGCTCGCTCTCCTGTATTTTCTTGAGCATCACATCCGCTATTTCAAGGTTGCGGTGAAGATAATTGTCAAGCTCTTTCTTGATAAAATCTCCCACAAACTTCGCTACCGTTGGACCGTCAGGACCTACATCGCGGCTTCCCAGCTTTGTCTTTGTCTGAGACTCAAACACTGGCTCTTCCACCTTTATGGAAACCGAAGCCACCATACCATTACGAATATCTGAATATTCAAATGGCTTGCCAAAATAATCCTTTATTGTACGAGACACTGCCTCCTTGAATGCCGTCAGGTGTGTTCCGCCTTGAGTGGTATATTGACCGTTTACAAACGAATAATACTCCTCACCATACTGGTTTGCATGGCATAGAGCTATCTCTATATCCTCCCCCTTCAGGTGGATTGGCTCATATAGCGGCTTGCTTGTGATATTCTCCCGAAGCAAATCAAGTAAGCCGTTTCTCGACGACAGCTTCTTGCCATTGAATATTATTACAAGACCCGTATTGAGGAAGGTGTAATTCTTCAAAAGAGGGAGAATATGCTCCTCCAGATACTTATAGTCGCGAAAAATACTGCTGTCCGGAGTAAACTCTACTAATGTGCCATTAGCCTCATCTGTTGCGCAAACATCATATTCATTTATTATCTCTCCCTTTGAAAATTCCACCCGCTTCATCTCGCCGTCTCGATGGCTGGCTATGACAAACGACGTGGAAAGTGCATTGACCGCCTTTATTCCCACACCGTTAAGACCTACTGACTTCTTAAATGCCTTTGAATCATACTTACCACCGGTATTCATCTTGGCTGAAACATCCACAACCTTTCCCAGTGGTACTCCACGACCATAGTCGCGAACGGAAACAGACGTTTCTGTCACATTCACCACTATCTGGCGACCAAAACCCATCATGTATTCATCAATTGAATTGTCAAGCACTTCTTTCAGCAATACGTATATTCCGTCATCGCTATTGGTGCCGTCGCCGAGTTTGCCGATATACATACCGGGACGACGGCGGATATGCTCTTTCCAGTCAAGGGTTTGTATATCGCCTTCGTTATATTCCACCGTGTCTTGTGGCGTATAATTTTCGTTGTCAAAAATATCGTCTGTTGCCATTTTTCTATTTTTTGCGGGTAGTAGATTTTTACGAACTACAAATTTACGAATTTTTATTTACAATCACCACAATTTATTGAAAAAAGAATACTTTTGTGATTTTTTCCTCTGTCAAAAATGCCCATAGTCTTACACCTCGCTATTGTCACTTTTTCATGAAATAATTACATACCACTGTCACTATTTCATGAAATAATTACATTAAGAAAACCATCACAATACACTTAATACGCTATTTTTAAACCACTTAACACAACACAGCAAATATTTGGGCAATAATTTGCACTTTTTCAGCAAAAAACAATCCTCAAAAATTGCTATACACACTTTAAATTACTACTTTTGCATAAAATTTTTCACTATATGGACAACGTAACTGTTAAAATCATCAATAAGTCTCACCACTGCGTGCCACAATACTCTACCGCTGACTCCGCCGGAATGGACGTCCGTGCCAACCTCTCTCACCCTATCGTACTCGACCCACTCGAGAGAGTCCTCGTCCCTACTGGGCTGTTCATCGAGCTCCCTTCAGGTTTTGAATGTCAGCTCAGACCTCGCAGCGGACTTGCACTCAAACACGGTATTTCACTCGTAAACACCCCGGGGACAATCGACGCTGACTACCGCGGAGAAATTGGCGTTATTCTAATCAACCTCTCTAACAAACCTTTCACTATCAACGACGGTGAACGCATTTGCCAGATGGTTGTCACAAGATACTCTCACGTTTCATGGGAAGAGACAACCGACATCAGCGACACACAGCGTGGTGACGGCGGTTTCGGGCACACTGGCGTAAAGTAATTGACAACAATGAACAACAAGTTAATAATACTACCATTCATCATCTTTTTCGCTCTCGCCTGCACTCTGACTGCTATCGGCGACGACTATGAAAATGATGCAAGACAGCGCAAAATCGACTATATTTACCTTGAAGCTGCTCGACAATCCGCTCTTGAAAACAACGCAAGCGCTTTCTTGCTTTACGACCGATTATTATGCATCGACACCGCTAACGTTTACGCATCTCTTTATCTCGGCGACTACAAAGCTCAAATGGCTGCTTCACAGGCTGAATTTGACGAGGGCATCAAAATGATGAACAAATATTTCATCGCGCACCCTGAAGACAAACACTCGTCCACTTACTTCGGACAAGTCCTCGTCTCGCAAGGTAAAATTAACGAGGCACTGGACGTTTGGACTACTCTCGACTCTATCTTCCCTGACGACAAAGAGGTAAAATATTTTTACTCTAACACTCTCCTCAGCTCTGGAGACTCCGCCAATGTCGTTAAGGCTCTTTCTATATTTGAGACTCTCGCACCTGAATACGGTGAAGAATGGCATACCATCAGCAAGCTGAAGGCTTACTTGACTCTCAAAGACACCGCAGAGGCTCTAAACCAAACTGCACAAATGGTAAAACATGCCGGCAACAACTCTCGCGCTCTTATCACTGCCGGTAACGTTTATCAAGCACTGGAACAGCCTGACTCAACTCTCGCCCTCTATCAGCGCGCTTGCCTTGCTGACTCTACAGACGGCTTCGCTTCTTACACTCTTGCCTCTTACTATCTTAGCACCGGTGACTCGCTCGCTTACGACAGGGAAGTTTTTAACTCGCTCAGCAAAAACAGCCTCGAAGTGGAAATTAAGGAGGAAATTCTGCGTAACTATATTTCCACTATATTTAACTCTCCGGAATGCCAACCTAAGATTATTGCACTGTTCGACACTCTTGTGGACATGCACCCTCACGAAGGTAATATCCACTTCTTTTACAGTCAATATCTCGCTTATCTCAAGGAATACGCAAAAGCCGCTGAGCAAATCAGTTATGCCGTTGACATGGACCCGGCTAACGCATACCTCAAATACAATCAGATTGCTTACAACACTTTTGCCGACAGCGTAAAAAAAGCCGTTAGCCTTATCGACGACGCTGTTACAAACTTTCCGGATGACCCTGACATCGCTTACATCTCATCTATCGCACTGATGCAAGACAAGCAGCTTGAGCCTGCTATTGATTTCGCTAATCGTGCTATTAAAATCCTTACCGCAGACCCTAAGTCTGACATGAAACAGATTTCAACCATCTACTCACAGATTGGCGACATCTACCAGCAAATGGAGCAAGTAGACAGTATTACTAAATATTACGATACTGCTCTTCAATACAATCCCGACAACCTCCTCGCGCTTAACAACTACGCCTACGCTCTCGCCTGCAACGGCGGAGACCTTGATAAGGCTGAGAAAATGAGTGCCATCACAGTCCAGCGAGAACCTGAAAACACTACCTCGCTTGACACTTACGCTTGGATATTCTTCATGAAGCATGAATACAAGCTCGCAAAAGAATACATCGACAAAGTGCTGATGCTTGACACTGACGCCTCTTCTGCTGAAATTTTCCACCATGCCGGCGACATTTATTTCATGGCTGGTGAACCGGAGCAAGCTCTCGATTTCTGGGAAAAGGCTCTAAAACTCGACCCTGACAACGAGCTCCTAAAGAAAAAAGTTAATCACAAGACATATTTCTACAAATAATCATGATACGCAAATTACTTTTAATAAGCATATTGACTCTTCCTCTGCTTTTCTCTTCCTGTCACTCCACCAAAACCGCAGCTACCGGACAGCAGGATGAGCAATTTGCATCCACCGACGACCGGCTTAAATCTGTCATCTCTAAAAGCGACACTGAATGGAACGTTATCAGCGTACCTGTAAAATTAGAGCTCAAGCAGCCTAAATCCATGTCCGCTTCTGGCAGAGCCTATATTCAGAGAGACTCATCCATTTACATTTCCGTTAGATTTCTCGGTATGGAAGTCGCTGTTGCTGACATTAACAACGACTCTATCATCGTCTTAGACAAAGTCCACAGATACTACGCCGCCGAAAGACTCACCGACATTTTCGCTAACGTTCAGTTTGACATTAACTCCATACAGTCGCTTCTCCTTGCACGACCATTCACTCATAATGCACACATCAGCCACGCTAAACAGGCTAATATGTTCAAGACCGGTGCAGACATCGAGGACAAACAGTGGGCGGCTACTCCTAAAAAGCAAAACCCTCTTGCTGACTATACTTTCTCATTCAATGACGACGACAATATGCCTTGCCGAACTGAGATTAACACCAAAATCGGTGTTGTGATAGCTCGATACTCCACCCCTGAAGTGACCGCCATCGGCATCTCACCCGAAGTGACAAGCATTAACATTGACGCCGCTAAATTCAACGCAAAACTCGACATTAAATGGTCTTGGGACGGCGTAAAAGTCGATAATCTTTCAGACAGAAAGCATGCCGTAATCCCTCGCGGCTACCAGAGAATTAAAGCCGCAAACGTCCTTAAGGCTTTCTTCCAATAATCATGAGACGTTTCCTGACATTATTGCTTATCGCAGCCGTAGCAGCCACTGCTTGTTACGACACTGCCTTTGCTGTCAGGAAGAAAACTAAGAAAAAGCCTAATATCGAGCAAGTCAGGAAAAACCGTGACTCCGCTAAACGTAACAAGCAGCAGGCTGCTAAAGACATCAAAGCTAAAGACAAGGAGCTCTCTCGACAAATCAACGAATTAGAGCGTATTGAAGCAAACATCTCTAAGTTCCAAGACCGTGTCATTAAGCTAAACGATGAAATCGACATCATCGACGCCAAAATTAAAATAATCAACGACTCTGTCTCTCTCCTCGAAAACCGGATTTCTGCCATGAAAGCAAAATATGCCGGTGTCGTAAAAAAATTTTATCTCAGAAACCGTAATGCAACATCTGACCTCGCTTTTATTTTCTCCGCTGAATCTTTTTCACAAGCTTATCGCCGAACCGAAGCACTCAAAAGCATCTCTAAATGGCAGCGTGCCAAAGCTGAAGAACTCCGTAAAGCGAAAGCAGCTTTAGACAAGAAGAAAGCTGAGCTTCAATCTCTCAAAGATTCGCGTTCTGAAATGCTGCAAGACCTTGAGGCTGAACTGCAAAAACTCGAGGCTGAACGTGAAAAATGCGCTAAAGTTGTCGCTTCTCTCCGTAAAGACCAAAAAAGGCTTAAACAACTTCTCGAACAGCGGCAGGCTGAAGAAGACAAGCTTAACAATGAGCTTCACCGACTCATCAAGGAAAAAGAGGAGGAAGAACGTCGTGAAGCTGAGAGAATACGAGAAAAGGTTCGTCAAGACTCAATCGCTGCCGCAAAAAAGGCTGAAGAAGAAGCTAAGGCGCGTGAGCAAGAACAGCAGAAAAAGAAAAATCAGGATAAAAAGAAAGACAATTCAAAAAAGAACGAGAAAAAAGACAAGGATAAGGAAAACAAACAGTCTCCTAAGCCTAAGCCACAGCCTCCTGTGGAAAAGAAAAAGCCTATCGAAACCAAACCTGCTCCGGATTTCAGCACATCGGGCTTCTCTACACTCAAGGGACGACTGCCATACCCTGTTTCTGGCGACATCGTACGTCACTTTGGTAAGAGCCAAGACATCGTGACTAAAATTTTCCGCATGAACTATGGCGTTGGTTTCTGCACTCGCGCCGGAGAACCCGTCTCTGCCGTTTGCGATGGTAAAGTTACTGTCGTAATGCGTGGCAGCGGTTTCGTTATCATTAACCATGGCGTTTACAACACCGTTTACCGGGGATTGAACGGCATTAAAGTCGCTGAGGGCGACTCTGTGAAAATGGGGCAAACAATCGGTAAAGTCCGTACTGACCCGGACGACCCGGAACATTGCATTCTCAGCTTTGAAATCATCCAAAACTCAACTAATATCGACCCTGAACCCTGGTTTCAATAGACGGTTTTACGTCGCAATCGAAATATCGCAAATATAATATTTTGCTCCCTGTCTCGTTATCTTTAATATGGGAAAAGCTCTAAATCGTCATATTCTTAAGGCACTTGGAATTTTTGGCGGCTCGCAGGCAATTTCTATAGTCTGCTCTTTCGTCAGAAACAAATTTGCCGCACTGCTTCTCGGAACACAGGGCGTGGGCTTGCTCGCTATTTTCAATAATGCTATTGACCTCCTCACTAACACCACACAGCTATCAATCCGCCAGTCTGCTGTAAGAGACGTCGCCAAAGCGGAAAGCAAAGAGGCTCTCGGCAGAATAGCATTCATCGTTATGCGCTGGGCATGGATTCTTGGTGTCATTGGAGCTTTTATCACCATCGCTGCTTCGCCATGGATTAGCCAATACTCTTTCGGCTCTGATGAATACGTCCCGCATATCTGCATTCTCTCTGCCGTTATTTTCATCGCTGCAATACAGACTGGCTGGCAGATTATCATACAGGGGGTAAACGACATGGCTGCTCTTGCTAAATCACAAGTCTGGGGTTCTGTCATTGGAGCTGTTGTCTCTATTCCCATGTATTATTTCTGGGGGCTGGCGTCAATATTACCTTCATTGCTCACTTACTCTGTAGCCACTGCCATCGCCACCGCTTGTTATCGTAAACGGTTCCCGAAACCTTCACCGACACCAAGTCAAACTGAAATTCTGCGGGAAGGCATAAGTTTCATCAAGTTAGGCTTCTACATGACTGCTTCCGCTTTCGCCACTCTTTTTGCCACTTATATCTACATCGGATGGCTTAGCTCCACCGCTTCCGTCAGCGAAGTCGGGCTGTTTAATGCCGGAAATACAATCATAAACAGATACGCAACTCTCGTCTTCGCAGCCATAGGATATGAATATTACCCCAGGCTGTCTCGCGTCATTGACAATACTACTGAAGTTAGAGACCACGTTTGCAGCGAGATTAACATCACACTTCTCGTCATTTTGCCAATGATATGCATTTACCTCGCTTTCAACGATTTCTTCATCACACTCCTTTATTCTTCAGACTTCACTCCCATAGTGCCATTTATGAAATGGGCTATGCTTGGAATAGTGCTGAAAGCCATATCTTGGTGCATGGCTTTCACTATACTTGCCCGGGGAGAAGGGCGTGACTACATTTTCACTGAAGTGGCAAGCAGCATTGTTTACCTGGTATCACATGTCTATTTCTACAAATATTTCGGAATTATAGGCTGGGGATACGCATTCTTGACTTGGTATGCAGCATACATTGCCATAATTGCCTATTTCTACTTCTTTAAATATCATTTTACTATCACCAAAACTACCATTTATCTCTCACTCGCTGTCACTGCCATCGCATTACTCGCCACGCTCCTAACGTCAATTTCACAGATAGCAGTTTTAGCACTTGCCGTTGTCGTGTCAATTGCAACTCTCCTCTACATCAAAAAAATAGCATAATAAAAATAGCATAATATAATCACTATCCTCTATTCTCTATTATCTATTATCTATTATCTATTATCTATTATCTATTCACTATTATCTATCACTATTCTCTATTATAATTTTTTTATTTCCGAAAAATTAGATAAATTTGCATCTGAAAAGTCGGTAGCGACTTGAAATACTTTTTTTGATGAAGCGTTTTTTGCTTATCCTTTAACTGAAAATCGCCAAATTTATTCACAGAAGGAGAAAGCAGTCTTATAAAGACGCTCATGCTTTGTTGTATATCCTTCCCTTACGGGAAATGGTATCGATATGGCGTGGGGTAGACTGTATATTTCTGTGAGGGCGTTTGGCGATGCCTCAGTTAAGATATTCAGGAGTCGCCCTACGCTTTTAGCTTTTTTTCGGGGCTTTAGGGCAAGCCCCACAGGAGATACAGCAATGCCTATACACTTAGGACAACTTATCAGACAAAAACTTATTGAAGACGGACACTCTGTTACATGGTTCGCCTCACAAATCTGCTGTACCCGCTCTAACGTCTACAAAATCTTCGCTAACGACAATATCGACGTTCGGCTCCTCGAGCGTATATGCCGCGTTCTGCGTTACA
>CALYOL010000014.1 GCA_945231345.1 uncultured Porphyromonadaceae bacterium | reverse complement strand
CATTTTTCTTGTATTATTTAGGAAAAATTTGAAATTTTTTATTGCTACGCAAAAAGACTGCGGAACGGCGTCGTAACTTTGCAGTGTTTTTAGAACGAAACTAAATAAAACGATACCTGAGTTATGGCACCACAGGGTAATAATCTTTAAAAATTAACTATTATGAAAGAAATGGTAATTAACAATCAAATTGTAAAAATCTGGACTAACACTGTGGAAGAGTCCGCAATGAACCAGATTACTAATCTCACAACGCTGCCATTCCTCTATCATCACCTCGCTATCATGCCAGACGTGCATGCAGGTGTAGGAATGCCTATCGGAGGTGTTCTTGCATGCAAAAATGCTGTTGTGCCAAATGCTGTAGGTGTAGATATTGGCTGTGGAATGTGCGCAGTAAAGACCAACTGGAATGTAAATGATATCCCGGTTGAAGTGATGCGTAAGCAAATCATGAGTGGTATCCGCAAGCTAATCCCTTTAGGAAAACTGCATCATAAGCATGCTCAGGACGAGAAATATTTGCCTGAAGGACATGATATTGATGCCATGACAGTTGTAAAAAGTCAGCTGAAGGACATTCGCTTTCAGGTTGGTACTCTTGGCGGTGGAAATCATTTCATTG
Source organism: uncultured Porphyromonadaceae bacterium (assembly GCA_945231345.1). Lineage (GTDB taxonomy): Bacteria > Bacteroidota > Bacteroidia > Bacteroidales > Muribaculaceae > CAJUPY01. The sequence continues at coordinate 17,680 of CALYOL010000014.1, read as the reverse complement.
AGCTTCAGAAAGACGAGGAGAATAATCTGTGGATTATGATTCACTCCGGTTCTCGTAATCTTGGAAGAATGGTTGGAAGCCATTACGACAAAATCGCTTCTGCCCTTAATGAGAAGTGGCACTCTGCAGTATCACCGGAAATCCACATGGCTTTTTTGCCTAATGATACGCCGGAATTTACAGATTACTGGCGAGAAATGGAATACTGCGTATCATTCGCCCTCTGCAATAGAAAGCTTATGATGGAGCGTATTCAGGGTGTTCTTTCCGACGCACTTCCAAGCATTGAGTTTGAGCCAATGATAAACATTGCACACAATTATGCAGCTTGGGAAAATCATTTTGGCAAAAACGTTATCGTTCACCGTAAGGGTGCTACTCTTGCTCGCAAGGGTGTGACCGGTATTATTCCAGGCTCTCAGGGTACTGCTTCATACATTGTGGAAGGTCTTGGCAATCCTGAATCTTTCTGTTCTTGTTCTCATGGCGCCGGAAGAGCTATGTCACGAACTATGGCTGAGAACACACTTGACCTGAAGGCTGAAATTGCTTCTCTTGAGGCTAAAGGTATCATCCACGCTATCCGTTCACAGAACGATATGCAGGAAGCTACAGGTGCTTACAAGGATATTGAGGACGTTATTGCCAATGAACTCGATTTAATAAAAATCAAGACACGATTACTGCCTGTCGCTGTAATCAAGGGTTAATGCTTTAGGGTTGAGCTCTTGCTCAGCCCTATTTTTAATGCGACAACATAAATCCGGGATTAATGCCTACATAGAAAGAGTCAAGTAATTCACCCGAAAAAGAGTAGCGATACACAATTCCCTGTTGCTGATAGTCTATCGCATCCGCCACATATACCTCATTGCGAGTGTTGTCAATGGCAAGACCATAGAAAATCGTGCCGATATTGTGTATAAACGGTTCTGATGGCAATTCTGTCGCATGAATATCCATCATCCACACATCATTATTCAGCCAATATAGCGTATTACCGTCATTTGATATTTCCAGCTCTCGTGGTGAGTCTGATAGTGGAAATTCGTAAGCACTGACCACTTCAAAAATGTTTAGGTCTATCTTATTCAGCCGCGGCTGCTCATACCCTGCCGGGCTTCCCTTATATCCTCCGTCTGTCAATGCCCACAGATAGCCATCTGCATCTATCGCCAATGATTGCGGTTGTGCTCCTACATCAAGTTTTGCTACGACTCTGTCTGTTTTAGTATCAATTTTTATGATAGTGCGCTGATAGCTCCAGCAGCAGGCGTATACATACTCTCCCACCTGCACCATTTGCTCCGTTGATGCCGTACTTTGCCGCATATCCGGGATGTCTATATACCCGGTAATAGAATAATTCCTCGGATTTACGATGGTGATACGATTATCCCAAATCTGACTGATATATGCCTTCTCATCAGACACAAAATGTATATATCGCGGAGATGTCATTCCATCTATTCGCCCGATTTCACGAAATGTCCTGAGGTCTATCGCAAACACCACATGAGAATTATTGACCACTACCCATCCTTTTCCGTCATGTATTGTCATAGATTGTGCTACGTCGCCAAGCTTCATGCCATTCGCTCGGTAAAACACCTCATTTTCCACTTTCCCGCTCTGCGGCTCATAATAGGACAGTGTTGCGTTGCCATACTGGAAATTTCCTTCATTCAAGATATAAATACCATCTCCGGAGACTGAAAAATCAGGCTCTATATTTACCTCCTCCCAATCCATACACGAATTGAGCAGCACACTTAGAAATATGAGAATATTGCACTTTCTCATTTCACATACTGATAAGCTCGTCTTGGGTCACCATTGGCAAGATAGATGATGCCACAATACTTAAAGCCGTTATTTAATAGCAATTCCTGCATCTTTACGTTATCCTCATGAGTATCTACCCTCACACTTGCCGCATGGCTTTTCGCATAATCGAAGGCTGCCTTCCCTATCCCTCTACTGCTGCCATTTGAGGCTATGCGGTGGATTGTGAGATATGGGAGGCTGTCATCTGCCCATGCACCTTCTATTTTGTTATACGTCGGGTCTATCCCGTCTATCATGCTGAAAACTCCTGATATTCTTCCGTTCTCATCATATACCGTATAGCTAAACCCTCGTTCTATGTCATGTAGTATCACTTCTTTGCCGGGATAACCGCCTGTCCACTGGTTATTATTCCCACATCGGCGCATATATCTTATTGCAGCCTCATATATTGCCATCAGGCTGTCAATATCCTTTGTTTTTGATTTCTGTATTATGAATGACATTGCTTCAGAAAAATTTGTTTGCAAATTTAGCGAAAATAAACGGTATTTTGATTAACTTTGTAAAAAAATACAACAATGATAGAACTAGCGACTGGATTACTCATACCCGTATTGGGCACAACAATAGGTGCAGCGATGGTGTTTTTGATAAAGGACCGCGTCCCGGTGCTTTTTGAAAAAGTACTATTAGGCTTCGCATCCGGTGTCATGATTGCCGCTGCTGTATGGTCTCTTCTCATCCCCTCTATGGAGATGACGGAATGTGATGGTTTAACCTCTGTATTACCTGCGGCGATAGGATTTTTATGCGGTATGGGATTTCTTCTTCTCCTCGACGATTTAGTACCCCACCAGCATGTAAATGAGACCGAGTCTGAAGGGCTTAAAAGTAATTTTTCACAGACGACGAAACTTGCGCTTGCCGTTACCCTACACAACATTCCCGAAGGCATGGCTGTTGGCGTGACTTTTGCTTCTGCTCTCGCAGGTGATATTCTAAACCTATCCGCATCAATAGCACTGACTATCGGAATTGCAATTCAAAACATACCAGAAGGAGCCATTGTATCAATGCCACTTCGCGCCGCCGGAAACAGCAAGTGGAAATCTTTCGGAATTGGTACCGCAAGCGGAATAGTAGAGCCAATAGCTGCAATAGCAACTATATGGCTTGCGTCTGTCATTACAAGCATACTACCTTACCTACTTGCGTTTGCTGCCGGTGCTATGATTTACGTAGTTGTAGAAGAACTGATACCGGAGGCTTCAAAGGGCAAACATTCAAACCTCTCCACTATCGGCTTTGCTGTTGGTTTTGCATTAATGATGATTTTAGACGTTGTTTTAGGATGAAAAAAATATTAGTAAGAACATCAACCGTACCTTCAACCCTCGCCGTTTTCTGTTACGAACAAATTCAAAGGCTGAGTAATGAATTTGACCTACATATAATCACTTCCAGCGGTGATGGTCTTGAAAAATTACTCTCTTTGCCGAATGTCACATGCCACGTTGTAGAAATGAAACGGCGCATTTCTCCCATACACGATGCTAAAAGCCTATGGCAAATGTATAAATTACTAAAAAAAATAAAACCAGACATTGTTCATAGCGTCACACCTAAAGCAGGTCTAATATCAATGCTCGCGGCAAAGGCTGCTGGAGTAAAACGTAGAATACACACTTTCACCGGGCTTGTCTGGCCCACTTCAAAAGGTATTTCTCGCCTCATGCTGAAATCTGCCGACAAAATATTATGCTCTGCCGCTACAGACATTATACCCGAAAGCTTCAGTGTAAAGAAAACAATGGAAGACGGTATGATTACAAACAAAGAATTACACATTTTAGGCAATGGTAGTTTGCCAGGCATAGATTTATCTCATTTTTCAACAAGTAACACAAAAATTGCAGATTTAAGCATAAAACTTAAAGAATTTGTTTATGTTTACATTGGTCGTCTGGTAAGTGATAAAGGTGTAAATGAACTTGTATCGGCATTTGTTGAATTAGACAAAAAATACAACGATATTTCTCTCCTTTTAGTCGGTCCACGAGAGGAAAACATAGATGCACTTGATAAAGACACAGTGCGGCATATTTCAGAATGTAAAGACATAATCGAAGTAGGTTCGGTTTCAGATGTCAGACCATATCTAAAAGCTGCTAATATACTCGTTTTACCAAGTTACCGTGAAGGGTTGCCAAACGCTGTGATAGAAGCTGGAGCCATGTGCTTGCCATGCATTGTATCAGATATACCCGGCTGCACGGAAATAATTGAAGATGGTAAAAACGGATTTGTAGTACCAGTAAAAGACATATCTGCACTGAAGAATGTTATGGAGATTTCACGCGAAAATCCTTCCTTGTGCAAGACTCTCGGAATTGCGGCTCGCCATAATATTGAGATAAAATATGATAAAGAGCTCGTATTTAATGAGCTTCTGAATTATTATATTTTATGATTATAATCAGTTTTAAGCGTAATTGCAGTTAAAAAGTGGGAAATTATGCGTAACTTTGCAACGCAATTCGCTGAATAATGGTTAAAAGTCGAATATTTACATACATATCACTATTTGTGATGCTACTTACCATTATGGGGTGTAGCTCGACAAAACACGTACCTCAGGGAGATTATCTTCTTGATAATGTGCATATTAAAGTACAAGGCGACAAGAAGATTACTTCTACCGAACTAATAAATTACCTGCGCCAACAGCCCAACAACAAAGTACTTGGGTGCATGAAAATCCAACTTGCCACTTACAATCTCTCCGGCAACGACAGCACAAAGTGGTTTAACAAATGGATGCGAAAGCTTGGACAGGCACCTGTTCTTTATGACAGCACCCTTACAGAAATGTCTGCACGACAGCTGGAACAAGCACTCATAAATAAAGGTTACAATGATGTAATCGTTACATCAAAAACAGAATTTAAGGAGAAGAAGAAAAAGGCAGACGTAACTTATAACGTCACTACAGGCAAGCAACATTATATCTCAAGCATAAAGTATGAGTTTGAAGATTCTATTCTCGGTACTGTTGTTATGAAAGACTCCGCCGAATTCACAATTGAAAGTGGAACTCCATTTGACAGAAATGCACTTGAGGCTGAAAGGACTGCCATAACAGAACGACTAAGACGTAATGGATATTACACATTCACGAAAGACTATATTACGTATATTGCTGACACTGCTGCAAACCGCAAAGACGTTGAGCTTACAATGGTAATTCGACGGCATGAGACAAAACGTCCCGGAGAAACGCCAATAATTGAAAATCATAAGACCTATTCTATACGAAACGTATATATCGTAACTAATTACAACACAGGAGATGTCACAACAAACCTCAGCGAAAGCACAGACACTGTATTAGAGAATGGCGTGTATATTCTTTATGGGAAAGACCATTATCTTCGCCCGACTGTCTTAAGGGAAAAGTGTCATATCGCCCCGGGCTCTCTTTATAATGCAAGTGACATTGACCGCACCTATGAATCATTAGGGCAACTTGCTATACTCAAGTATGTAAACATTTCAATAAAAGAAGTTGCTAAAATTGACGAAAATCAATTTCTTGACGCCTACATTTTGCTTTCAAGAAACAAAAAGCAAGGTGTGACATTTGAACTTGAAGGTACAAATTCCGAAGGAGACCTTGGATTTGGTGTTGGACTTACATATCAACACAGAAATTTGTGGAAAGGCTCAGAGGTCTTGACAACGAAATTCCGCACTTCATACGAAAGCCTTTCCGGCAACCTTGACGGATTAATTAACAACCGATACACTGAATTTGCGGGCGAAGTGGGTATTACATTTCCAAAATTCCTCGCACCTTTCTTGTCAAAAAGCTTTAAGCAAAAAGTAAAAGCTACTTCCGAAGTCGCACTTACCTGTAACTATCAGGAACGTCCTGAATACACTCGCGTTATCGCAGGCGCAGGATGGAAATACAACTGGAGTAACAGAAGTAACACAACACGCAAGACATTTGATGTAATTGACATTAATTTTGTTAGTCTACCAAACAGTACAATTGACTTTATTGAAGAAATTACAAATCCCCTACTCCGCTATAGCTACGAGGACCATCTCATCATGCGTATGGGATATACATACTACAAAACAAATCGCCGTATGTCATCTGCGACAATGCTTCTCAAACCGAGACAATCAACAGTTTACACCCTTAGACTTTCAGCAGAAACCGCAGGAAACCTACTTTACGGCATTTCCAAAGCGACCGGTCAAAACAAAAATGATGGAGCATATAAATTCCTCGGAATTCAATATTCTCAATATGTAAAATCGGAGGCAGACTATTCGCTGACAAAGGTTGTTAACAGCCGCAGCAGTTTTGCTTTCCATGTTGGACTTGGACTTGCTTTCCCATACGGCAACTCTAAAATGCTTCCGTTTGAAAAGCGCTTTTATGCCGGTGGTGCGAATGGAGTTCGCGGTTGGAACGTGCGGACACTGGGACCTGGAAAATATGAGGCTCAAAATGCAGTTTCAAACTTCATAAACCAGTGTGGTGACATAAATCTGGAAATGAGTATGGAATACAGGGCAAAACTATTCTGGGTGTTTGAAGGAGCATTCTTCATTGATGCCGGAAATATATGGACAATTAAGGACTACGAAAACCAATTTGGAGGACAATTTAAGTTTGATGAGTTTTACAAGCAGATAGCCTTGGCATATGGTGTGGGTCTAAGACTTGACTTCACTTATTTCCTCCTCCGTTTTGACCTTGGATTTAAGGCTCATAACCCTGCTGAAAACCAAGAAGAATGGCCTCTATTTCATCCACGCTGGAAACGTGATACTACGCTACACTTTGCAGTGGGTTATCCATTCTGACAACAATATCTCATAAAATAAATTTAAGTATGAAACGACTTGTAATTTTCGACCTTGACGGCACTCTTCTCAACACGATTGAAGACCTTGGCGAAGCGGCAAACTATGCACTTGAAAAAACGGGATATCCCACTCATTCTATTGCGTCTTATCCATATTTCGTGGGAAACGGGGTGAGCAAACTTCTCCAACGTGTGCTCCCTGAAGATGCGCGGACTGAAGAAAATGTAAATGAGCTTCGTAAATACTTTATGGAGTACTATGAAGTACACAATACTGACAACACAAAGCCTTATCCGGGCATAATCGAACTATTGGAACAGCTGCAAGATGATGGGATAAAGCTTGCCGTAGCATCAAATAAATACGACAGTGCTGTAAAAAAACTCATCACTCACTATTTTCCTCAGATAAAATGGGCTGCACTCGAGGGGCAAAAAGAAGGAGTGCCCGTAAAGCCAGACCCGTCCATCGTTTTTGAAATACTATCTAAGTGTCCTACAAAGAAGTCTGATGTGCTCTACATCGGTGATTCCGGCGTGGATATGGAGACGGCACGCAGGGCATGCGTAACATCTTGCGGAGTGACATGGGGATTTCGTCCGATTTCAGAGCTGATGGCATATCATGCAGAAAATATCGCAAATCAGCCAAATGAAATTTACACTCTTGTGCAAAAATAAAAAGAAATTTTTATACAAACATATGCAATGAATGCGAATTTATTCGTAACTTTGCAGTAGAAAAAGCAAAAGCTATTATATATAGTTTATAATCAAGGATTTACAAAATTCTAAGGTAAATTATTTATGGATTTAATCAATCTTTTAACGCCACACAACACTGGATTAGCGGCAACTATAATCCTTTATTCTTTCGTGATAGCACTGGGTGTCTATCTTGGAAAATTAAAGATAGGCGGAGTGTCACTTGGTGTGACTTTCGTTCTCTTCGTTGGCATTGTGATGGGACACTTCGGATATGAAGTAGATGCCCAAGTGTTAAAATTCATCCGTGAATTTGGACTTATCCTATTTATCTTTGCAATAGGATTACAAGTAGGTCCAGGATTCTTCTCTTCATTTAAGGAAGGTGGAATTAGGCTAAATTTACTGGCTGTATCAGCAATAGCACTAAACGTATTGATTGTGCTGGCAATTTACCTGATAGAAGGAGGTCAGACGTCTATAAATGCCTTAGTTGGCATAATGTCAGGAGCAGTAACAAACACGCCCGGATTGGCAGCTGCACAACAGGCCGTTAGTGATGTACAGGCTGAAAATACAATGGCTATGGGCTATGCTGCTGCATATCCCCTCGGTGTTGTCGGAATTATTATTTCCATGTTTGTTATCAAGGGAATTTTTAAGATAAAGGTTGATAATGAGATAAAGCAACTTGATGAAGAACAGGAAAACAGTATGCTCAAGCCCTACCTGATGACTATCGAGGTTACAAATAAACTTATTGACGGGCTTAGCTTGGCTAAACTACACGATATTATCCAATGTAATTTTGTAGTTTCAAGAATGATGACAACAGACGGAGAAATAATAATTCCTACGTCGGCAACTACAATTCATGTGGGGGATAAACTTCTAATAGTGCTTTCAGCCCAAGATGAACAAAAATTTTCAGCTGTACTCGGTGTGAAAATCGACCTTGACCTTGAAGACGCAAGTTCAGCAACCGTTGTTTCTCGCCGTATTCTTATCACTAAAGGAGAATATAATGGCGTTAAACTTGGTTCACTACGTCTGCATAAAGGATATAAGCTAAACTGCACACGCGTTAATCGTGCCGGCGTTGACCTCCTCGCCTCTCCAAGCCTACGCTTGCAACTCGGTGACCGTATCACGGTAGTTGGTCAGCTTGAAGATATCGAGCGTCTTGCTTCAAAGATGGGAAACTCAATGAAACGCTTAAACCAGCCAAACCTCATCACAATATTCGTGGGAATACTTTTTGGTATATTATTAGGCTCAATAAATGTTGGATTTGGTATGAAACTCGGACTTGCAGGAGGTCCGCTCGTTGTGGCTATTCTCCTCAGCCGTTTTGGATATAAGTTTAAACTCATCACGTACACGTCATCTTCCGCATCGCTAATGCTAAGAGAACTTGGTATATGCCTCTTCCTTGCCTCAGTAGGCATATCAGCCGGCAAGGACTTTGCGGCAACTGTATTTAATAATGTTGGCATGTGGTGGGTAATCTACGGTTTTTGCATTACAGTAATACCATTGATAATAATCGGGTGCATAGCTCGTGGAGTGTATAAGATAAACTACCTGACAATAATGGGACTATTTTCCGGCGGCTATACAGACCCACCTGCACTGGCATACGGCAGCAATTCTACAGGCAACGACCAGCCTGCAGTAGCGTACGCCACTGTTTATCCACTGACGATGTTTTTGCGAGTAGTAGCGGCTCAGGCACTGATACTCTGCTTTGCATAATGCTTATAGAATACAAAATAAGGAGTCGGCTATAACGGCTCCTCATTTTTTGTGCAAATTGAAATATAGCACAAAAAATCATATTTAAGTAAAATACTAAGTATCAGTACTTTAACACTCAGTAAGAAAATTTATCAAAAAAAAGTCAGAAAAAATTGCAGTAATACGAAAATATAGTTGTAAATTCGCACTGCAATTAAACAATAGAACCAAGTAAAGACACTATATTATGGTATTCAATTTTCGTATCGTATCAGACGAAGTCGATAATTTCCGCCGCGAGATTCAAATCGATGCGGACGCAACATTCTTAGATTTAAAAAACGCAATTTGCGAATCTGTGAATTACGACAAGAATCAGATGTGTTCATTTTTCATTTGTGATGACAGCTGGGAAAAGAAAAAAGAAATCACAATGGAAGATATGGGAGCAGATGCTGACCAAGATGTCTATCTTATGGATGAAACGATACTCAGTGATGAGATAGATGATGAAGGTCAAAGATTAATGTTTACTTTCGACTATCTTACAGACCGCTCTTTCTTTATAGAAATGAAGGAGATGATTACCCGTAAGACTCTAAAAGACCCACTATGTACCCTGTCTAAAGGAAATGCCCCTGTTCAACAAATGGATTTTGATGAGTTTGAGAAAAACGAGGCTAAAAAGGCAGCGGAAGCATCTTCTCTTGAAGACCTTGGTGAAGATTTCTATGGGTCAGAAGAATACAACGAAGATGAATTTGACCCGGAAGCTTTCGACGAACTCACATATAATGACTAATAAACATAATAAATACACATAAGGCTCGTAAACGCGTTTTACGAGCCTTATATTGTGATAAAAGTATTGTGATTAAAGTCGTAAAAACTAAATACTCTGCAAAAATTACACTAAAGTAATTTTTCATCTGAAAAATTATTCGTAACTTTGCACTATCATTTAAGAGAAACTACAAAATAAATATTATCAACAATGATAAATCGCACATTAATAAGACTGAAAACTGTCCAGATGCTGTATTCATATCTGCTTACACGTCATGAATTTACTATTGAGCCGGAACCGAAAAAACTCACAAAAGACACCCGTTCCGCATATGCGCTTTATCTTGATTTATTACTCGTAATACTCAAACTTTCAGGCAAACAAATTGGCAATTGCGATAACGTCTTTGCTTGTTCTTCACGTCTTGAACAGTTTAAGCTCGTGAACCTCATTAGCCATAATGAAAAGATTGTGGAGCTGATAAACAAAGACAACGCTACTGCAGAAGATTTTGACAGTGTACTGCAATATATTGACACAAAAATTATAAATTCTGTAGCGTATAAAGATTTCATTAAACTACGCAAGCCTGAAATTGAAGATGAAGCCAATTTCTGGACTGTTATACTTCGCACCCTCTTTGCAAAAGACGCCTTGATATTAAAGGCCGCAATGAAATGCGATTGTTTTACACAAATAGGCTATCAGAGAGCAATCGATATGGTAGTAAGTACATTATCCAGCTGTAGCGACTCGGTAACATCTATTGTAAATGCCAAAAAATCGCTCCATGCTTCATTCGAAAAATCCTACGAGCTTTATCATGCAATACTGATGCTTATGGTAGAGCTAACAAGGGCACAAGCTACTAAACTGGAGGAAGCCAAGCATAAATATCTACCAACTGCGGAAGACCTTAATCCGGATATGAGATTTGTACAAAACAGGTTTATCCAAAGTGTTGAAAACAACGCACAAATGGGAGAATACCTGAAAGAGCATCCAATCTCTTGGGAGGGCGACATATATCTTATAAACGGACTTTTGGAAGCCATCACTCAAAGCGATGCTTACATACAATATATGCAGATGCCGGTTACAACATATTCGGATGACTGTGAGCTTTGGCGCCAAATTCTGAAATGCATAATAGTGCCATCTGATGCACTTGCAGAAGCGCTCGAGGCAAAATCTGTATATTGGAATGACGACCTTTACATAATGTCTACTTTTGTCGCAAAGACTATCAAGCAGTTTGCTGCAGCTGGAAACGACTCTCCCGGACTTTTGCCAATGTTTAAAGATGATGAAGATGCAAAGTTTGGAGAACAATTGTTTGTAGACACAATCAAGAACCATGACCTATACCACAGCTATGTGACAAGATTTATTAACAGCAAACAATGGGAAGCAGACCGCATTCCATTTATGGACAACGTAATCCTATCTGTAATAATCTCGGAATTAATAAATTTCCCACTAATTCCTATTCCTGTTACGATTAACGAATATGTTGATATCGCAAACCGTTATAGCAGTCCCAAAAGTGGCATTTTTATCAACGGCATTATCTCAAATATTATTAAAACTCTACGAGAAGAGGGTAAAATCCAAAAATAATTACTATATTTGCAAAAAGTATAAATAAACGAATTTAGATATGTTAAACTTATTACTCTTTTTAGACCCTGCAGCTGCAATACAGAGTGCAGGCGATGCGGCTGAAACTGCTCAGAATGCAACAAGCAATGGCACTGGCTTTGATTTCAGTGGTATTATCATGATAGTAGCCCTTATCGCAATTTTTTATTTCCTAATGATACGTCCGCAGCAGAAACGCCAGAAGGAAATCCAGAAATTCCGCGAAAGTATTAAAGTCGGCGACAAAGTAATCACTGCCGGTGGCATTTATGGCACAATAGATGCCGTAAAAGAGACTTACTTTATTATAAACATTGGCGACAACGTAAAAATCAGGATAGACAAGGGTTCTGTATATCAGTCTCCTGAAGACGTTCTGCAGGAATCAAAATAGTAACTTGAGACTGTCACATTGTGGCAGGGAAAATAACAAGGGTGCTCAGAAATATATTATAATATTTTTGTGTACCCTTTTGGTATAATAAGAACAGCACATGGAATATAAGCTCGTCAAGCAAACGGTAAAAGAATGGATACACACTGCAAATTGGCACAATATAGTCATATACCTGATATTTGTAGTGGTGTCTACCCTCTTTTGGTTTATGATGAAATTAAATGAGGAAATCCAGCGAGACTATACCGTACCGGTTCAAATTGAAAACCTACCCGAAGGGATGACTATGCTAAGAACTGAAGCTCTTGAATTTAACGTCACTGTGAAAGACAAGGGTAGCTCACTGATAAAATATGAGTTGGGTAAAGATGCCATTTTAAAATTAGACTATAATGACATTCTCCACAAAGGCAATTTGATACACCTCTCTCAGCAACAGATGCTCCTCGCCTTTCGCAATTTGTTTGGGCAGGATAAAATATTATCATTCAAGCCTGATTCTTTGCTTATTCCATTTACGACACTTTCACCGAAAAAGGTTGCAGTAAATATTAACTACAACAGCATCGTCACAAAACCTCAATATGTAATTTCTAATATTATACTATCACCTGACAGCGTAGAACTATATTCATCAACAGAAATCGACGACAACCTAAAAAGCGTAAATGTACAATCGTTAAACCTATCAAACATTTCAGACACAACGGTTGTATCTGCAAAAGTAATAGTTCCTGCCGGAGTGATTTCAAAGCCGGAGAACGTAAAAATAAAAATGTGCATCGTTCCCCTCATCACTGCAAAGAAACCAGTAAATGTGGACGTAATTAACGTGCCGGAAGGAAGAAATGTTGTTACTTTCCCATCTAATGTTGAAGTATCGTACCTCGTGCCTATGGACTATTTCAAGTCTGATAACATTTACATAAAAATACGTGCAGACTATGCAAATAGAAATTCATTGACGTCTAAACTTCCTGTTATTATAACAGAGTATTCAAATATTCTACGAAACCTCACTTTATCAGCAGACAGTGTAGAATATCTTATTGAATAACAAATTATGGGAAAAATAGTGGCAATAACAGGTGGAATTGGCTCAGGGAAATCTATTGTAAGCAATATACTGCGAGCAATGGGTTATACCGTTTATGACAGTGACACAAACGCAAAACTGTTAATGAACAATTCTAAACAAATCAAGTATGAGATTGCACGCAAAATAAGCAGTGATGCCATTGTCGATGACAATATAGACCGTAAAGTGCTGAGTGACATAGTGTTTAGTGATGATACTAAACTAAAAGCATTAAACGCAATCGTACATCACCATGTGCTGGCAGATATTCTTGACAAGGGGGAAAATCACGACTTGCTATTTGTTGAAACTGCCATTTTATATCAGAGTAAGATGGACAAGATTGTGAATGAAGTGTGGGAAGTAACGGCTCCTGAAGAATTAAGAATTATGAGAGTAATGAAACGTAATGGCTTCAATCGCAAACAAGTGATTGAACGTATTAAATCTCAATCATTTACACCTGAAAAAACACACCCAAACATGCGTTATATTGTTAATGATGGCAATACAGCCATATTGCCACAAGTATTAACATATTTAGCGAAATTGTAAACATCTACATGAAAAAAGTACTATTCATATCGACCGTAGACTTTACAGACAATGCCGTAACCAGAGTAATCACCGGACTACGAAACGGCATTGGAAAATATGGATGGGACAGCATCTTTGCAGTTGGCAGACATTGTAAAAACGGCTCGGCAGATATAGTTATTGGAAACAGTATTGACTCCTATGTTCATGCTCTTGGTTCAAGACTTTTCGACACCGAAGGAAGACACAGCGAGGGTTCAACAAAAGATTTCATAAGTAGTATTTCACGCCTTGACATAGACTTAATACACATTCATAATCTTCACGGACATTATTTCCATTACCCTACCCTTTTTAAATGGGTTAGATGCTCAAAAACACCAATAATAATAACGCTCCATGACACCTGGCTTTTGACTGGACACTGCACTACATATTACCACCAAGGATGCAATGTGCCATACGACTGTCAAACATGCAAAAAATCATATAATGAATACCCTTGGTCGTGGCGTATTTCACAAATATTTGGCCAGCGAAAAGAAAATTTAAGGCTGAAACGTGAATTGATTTTTGAAAACGAAAATATTCAGTTTGTCACTGTTTCTGACTGGCTAAGAAATGAAGTTATAAAAACAGGGCTGACAGACAATGTGATTACTATCCATAATGGAATCGACTGCGAAATATTTCACCCAAAGAAAAAGTTATGCGGTGAAGGATTCAAAATTCTATTTATTACTCACAACTGGGAGTCGTGGAAGTGTCTTGAAAGTGTTATAGAGTTTTCCAAGCATCTTCACATTGACGAAACAATCACACTTGTAGGAAATATATACGGAAAAAAATTACCTGATAATATTCGCCACATAGAGAATATCTCAGACATAAATGCACTACTGACACTATATAACGAACATGATTTACTTATTTCGCCATCGCTCGCAGAGACGTTCGGTATGACTGTCCTGGAGGCTATGTCTTGCGGACTACCAGTAATAGTAAATAATTCAGCTGCTTTACCTGAGATAGTTAGCAACAGTGCCGGACTGATTACTGATACAAGCAATATGCTCATGCTTAGAAATGCCGTGGACACAGTTCGTGCTGATTATTCCAAATATACACCTTCAGAGTATGCCAAAAGTTCATTTTCAGACAGTATCATGTGCAAAAAATACGCAGAATTATATAAAATGATGTTTTATAACATAAAAAAGCAGCCTTAGATAGGTGATATTTTCTCAAAATTGAGTAATTTTGCACTTTGAAACAAAACGCAGATAAAAGCAAAATATATGCAGCAGAATATTAGAAACATAGCCATCATCGCTCACGTCGACCATGGCAAGACTACACTGGTAGATAAAATGTTGCTCGCAGGTCACCTTTTCAGGGAAAATCAAAATGCGGGGGAACTGATTCTTGACAACAATGACCTTGAGCGAGAAAGAGGTATAACGATATTGTCAAAAAATGTTTCCATAAACTATAAAGGGTACAAAATTAACATTATTGACACTCCGGGACACGCTGACTTCGGTGGAGAAGTAGAGCGAGTACTCAATATGGCAGACGGATGCCTTCTTCTTGTGGATGCATTTGAAGGTCCCATGCCACAAACACGCTTCGTGCTGCAGAAAGCCATTCAGATGGGGCTAAAACCTGTAGTAGTAATCAACAAAGTTGATAAACCTAACTGCCGTCCAAGCGAAGTACAAGAAATGGTATTTGACCTTATGTTCAGCCTTGATGCAACAGAAGACCAGCTTGATTTCCCTACTATTTATGGTTCTGCAAAAAACGGATGGATGAGCAGTGATTGGCAAAAACCAACAGACAATATTCTACCTGTTCTTGACGCAATTATTGAACACATACCGGCTCCACAGACACTTGAAGGAGATGCTCAGATGTTGATTACGTCACTTGATTATTCAAACTATGTAGGCCGTATTGCAATCGGGCGAGTTCATCGCGGCACAATCCGGGAAAATATGGATGTAGCCTTGATTAAGAAAGACGGAAGCATAGTGAAGCAGAAAATCAAGGAGCTTCACACCTTTGAAGGAATGGGAAGAAAGAAAGTTGACCACGTAGATAGTGGTGACATATGTGCACTCGTAGGTATTGAAGGATTTGAAATTGGTGACACTATTGCAGATTTCAACAATCCCGAAGCACTGCCGCGCATTGCGATTGACGAACCTACGATGTCTATGACTTTCACTATTAACGACAGTCCATTCTTTGGTAAAGATGGAAAATATGTAACTTCAAGACATATCGGAGACAGACTAACCAAAGAGCTTGACCGAAACCTTGCGCTGCGAGTGTCTAAGGCAGACCACGAAGATGTATGGACTGTGTATGGACGAGGTGTACTTCACTTGTCTGTACTGATTGAAACCATGCGTCGTGAAGGATATGAGCTGCAAGTTGGGCAACCACAGGTAATAGTGAAAACAATAGACGGAGTAAAATGCGAGCCTGTTGAACTTCTCACTATAAATGTCACTGAAGAATATGCAAGCAAAATGATAGACATGGTGACACGACGCAAAGGCGATTTGCTCACAATGTCTTCACAGGGCGACAGAGTTCACATGGAGTTCCAGATACCATCACGAGGCATTATTGGATTGCGCAACAATGTGCTTACAGCATCTGCCGGAGAAGCTATCATGGCACACCGATTCCTTGAATACCAGCCATGGAAGGGTGATATAGACCGCCGTACTAATGGTTCGCTTATTGCTATGGAAAGCGGCACTGCATACGCATACGCAATTGACAAGCTACAAGACCGCGGACGTTTTTTCATCTTCCCACAGGAAGAAGTATACGCAGGGCAAGTAGTTGGTGAGAATGCGAAGGACAACGATATCGTTGTAAACGTGACTAAGTCTAAAAAACTAACAAATATGCGCGCTTCTGGCGCAGACGACAAGGCTCGAATTATCCCACCCGTCGTTTTCAGCCTCGAAGAAGCCCTTGAATACATTAAAGAAGATGAATACGTGGAAGTGACTCCACATCACCTACGCTTGCGAAAAATAATCCTTGATGAGATTGAACGTAAGCGTGCAAACAAGTCTTAAAACCAGTAATATGAAACGTATCTTATTTGCAATATTTACATTAATTTGCCTTACATCGTCGGCTCAGGACTCTTTTTTCCAATACCCTACTCCACCGGAAAGCATTGAGGGGTTCTATCCAAGATGCAACTATATTGTGGAGCATTTTTGGGACAGATGTGAGATGAAAAATGCCTTTTCATCTAAGGTTAAGTTTAAGAAAGCATTTAACGATTACGTTTCATTTGCTATTTATGCAGGCAAAGACACTGTATTTGCATCTATCGATAATCTTATAGACAGAGTAAGCAAGCAACCTAAAAACTTGGTCACACTCGGTCTTATAGCAGAAGAATGTCTTTATTGCGACTCTGCAGAATTGTATAGCGAAGAGCTCTATTACCCTTTCGCAAAAGCCATTGCATTCTCCAAGAAAGTTTCACAAGCTGAAAAGGCACGTTTTGCTCGCCAGGAAAAAATTCTCGCAAATTCTCAAGTAGGTATGGTTGCACCTGACTTTAGTTTTGTAATGCCTGATGAGCAAAAGTCAAATTTTGGACAGCACAAAGGCTGCAGGACTATTCTGATGTTTAGTGACCCAAACTGCGATGACTGCAGAATGCTTTTCGTAAGACTTTCTGCAGACTTCAATATGCGCCAACTTATTGAAAAAGGGCAAATAAGATTTGTCGCCATCAATCCTGGGGAAGCGGATAATGATTGGAAAATGGCTGTAAAAGATTTTCCTGCCACTTGGATTGTTGGGGCGTCTGAAGAAGTTGAAGAATATTTCGATTTAGAAAATCTCCCTGCGACTTATTACCTCGATTCTGAGCAGAAAATACTCTCCAAGACAATTGACTCAAACAAGCTCCTTGAAATGTTTAGAATGTTGAATACAAGCCTTAACCAAAATTGATATGAAAGTAGCAGCATTAATTTCAGGTGGCGTTGATAGTGCGGTTGCTGTCCACAGACTTGTGGAACAAGGACACGATGTACACCTTTTTTACATACGCATAGGACTTGACACAGATGAGGGAG
>CALYOL010000013.1 GCA_945231345.1 uncultured Porphyromonadaceae bacterium | reverse complement strand
GGATGAGTTAAAAACTACTAAAAAGGGGTTGAAATGTCATAAATAATCTGCAATGAGTTGGTGGAAAGGAAACAAGTTTATAAATTTGCATAATTTTTTTTGTTAAATGATGCAATCTTGTGATAAAACAGGAGGTGAGTTTGGCAAAAAAGTCGTAAATTTGCACTTTGTATTAAAACCAGGAATATGATAAGAAAACTGATATTTACAATAATAAGTCTCTCTATACTATCTGCACTGACAGGTTGTAACTCGGACAGCCCGGATGATAGTGCATCAAATCCTATAACGTATAGTAGTGCGGCGGTGACGGCATTTTCTCTTCAGGAGAATGATAAGGTGCTTGCAAACCTTGATTCGGTGAGGTTTTCTATAAATCTGCATGAGTGCACGATTTATAATGCGGATTCACTGCCGAAGGGGACAAGGATAAATAAGCTGCAAGTGAATATCGCGGCAAATAATTTGTCTGTGGCAGAAATCACTTACAGGACGAAGGAGGGAAAAGATTCGGTGGTGGATTATCTGAAATCTACATCAGATACAATAGACTTTTCACGCGGACCGGTGCAGCTGCGTGTTGTATCCGGCGACAAG
This sequence comes from uncultured Porphyromonadaceae bacterium, assembly GCA_945231345.1. Taxonomy (GTDB): domain Bacteria; phylum Bacteroidota; class Bacteroidia; order Bacteroidales; family Muribaculaceae; genus CAJUPY01. Next base: position 17,723 of record CALYOL010000013.1, on the reverse strand, counting down.
ACAACGACTTGTGTGTATTCAATAAAGGTGAATGTGCATCAGATGGAGCCGGATTCTCTGTACTGGAGCAAGTCAGCGCGAAAGTCGCTTCCATCAATCTACAATGTTCCTTCAGCCCAAAAGACAATAGAGAAGGGCGGCAAGCTATATTGCCTTACAACGAATGGCGAGAAATATTGCGTAGCCATGACAAATCATCCGGACCGGGAGTGGGAAAAGCGTGAGATAGCATTTGAATTTACGCCGAATGTGGAAACTTTTGCGACAGATGGGACAGACCTCTATTTGCTTGATGATGCAGGAAACCTGTATAAGTCTGATGACGAGGGCGAAAGTTGGACTGCCCAGTCAGGCTATAAGTGGATGAGCGTCATCGGCGGCTACGACGGGAAAGTTTTGGGTGTAGAGCGCAGTGGAAATGACTATTATTATACGTCTTATCCAGATGGAGAAAAGACACTTGCTCCGGAGGGATTTCCGGTGACGGGATTCAGCGGGCTGTATATCTATTCAACGAAGTGGAGCGAAAGCAGAACGGCGATAATGGTAGGCGGACGCGACAAGAATGCGAAGAGTATAGACCGCACATGGGCATACGATGGCAAGCATTGGGCAGATATTACGACAGACCGCCGCGTGTGCGCCGCTGAGGGTATGAATATAGTGAAGTTTTATAAATGCTCGCTGGATACTACTAACTGGACGTATAAGAGCGATGAAGTACTACTTGCGTTTGGCGGCAATAAGGGCGATGAGATGAATGGCGTCACCTATATGTCAAAAGACCTTGGTTTTAACTGGCGACAGGCGGGCACGCTGATGAATCTTCCGGACTATATTCCGGGAAGATACCTGAGCGACTCGTTTGTATATGAACGAGTGATAGCACCGGATGCGCGAGGCTGTGAGGAATGGCAGGAAATGCCTGAAATCTACCTGCCGGCGTGGTATGTGCCGGAGAGTGCGCTGTCGCGGGCGGTGAGTGAAGTGACGCAGTGGAATACGCCGTATATATACATATTTGGCGGCTATAATGCTACCCATACGCTATATAACACCGTATGGCGCGGCACAATAGGACGCCTTGAGTTTAAACCGGTACAATAATCAGACAGTGAAGAGGTTAGCGCTCATATTGTCATTATTAGGAGTGATGCTTACGACAGCAGCACAGGAGTCGAAGTATAAATTTGACGCCGGTGCGCAGCTGGGTATGAGCAGCTATCTTGGCGAGGCGAACAATAGCATACTAAAGCATCAGGGGTTTGCGTTTGGTTTGAACTTCAGGTATATACCGAACACACGGATGGCGATACGCGGCATATTCAATACAGCGTCACTGAGCGGAAATACGTCAGACATGGAAAACGTATTGCCGGGTGGGGCACAATATGAGTTCAGTTCCCGAGTTTATGATTTGGGAGCGAGATATGAGTTTAACTTTTTGCCTTACGGCATAGGCGAGACGTATAAGCGCCTACGTAGGCTAAGCCCCTATATGACACTTGGCATAGGCTTTACGGTAGCGTCTTGTGACGGAGAGACGTCGATATCGCCGAATATTCCGATGGGGATAGGTGTAAAATACAAGCTAAGTCAGCGGCTGAACCTGGGTCTTGAGTTTACGATGACAAAGGTATTAGGAGACAAGGTAGACGGTAAAAACCTGTCGGACTTGTATCTAATAAAGAGTTCATTTATGAAAAATACAGACTGGTATAGCAACATATCGTTTTCCGTGACGTATGAGTTTGGGGAGCGTTGCTCAACCTGTCATTATGTAGATTAATCACGATACTCCTATGGAAGAAATAATAAATCAAATAGACAAAAACCGCATACCCCGCCATGTAGCAGTAATCATGGATGGCAATGGCAGGTGGGCAAAGGCACGCGGGCTTGAGCGCTCAGCGGGTCATGTGCAGGGAGTAACAACGGTAAGGAATATCACGGAGATAGCATCAGAGCTAAAAATAGGCTATCTAACACTATATACATTCTCCACAGAGAACTGGAACAGGCCAAAGGAAGAAGTGGATGCGCTTATGCACCTGATAGTTACGGCGATAGAGCGCGAGACGCCAGACCTGATAAAAAACAATGTGCGGCTGACGATGATAGGCGATACGAGCCGAATGCCGGAGTTTGCTCTGGAACGGCTGAACAAGTGTATAGAAGACACGAGCGCAGATACGGGTCTGACACTATGCCTTGCGTTGAGCTATTCATCAAGGTGGGAAATAACCAAGGCTGTGAAGGAAATATCAGGCAAGGTGTTGTCAGGAGCAATGCGTATAGAGGACATTACAGACGCGACCGTAAGTGAGCACCTGAATACAAGACAAATGCCGGACCCGGACCTGCTAATCCGCACAGGCGGCGATAAGCGTATCAGCAATTTCCTGCTGTGGCAGATAGCGTATTCCGAGATACTTGTGACAGACAAGTATTGGCCGGACTTCAGTAAGGAAGATTTCTGCCGGGCAGTGCTTGAGTATCAGTCACGGGAAAGGCGATTTGGCCTTACGAGCGAACAATTAAAATGATTTATCAGAACAATACACCATAAAGAATTATGCGTAATAAGATTACATTCGTATTACTCCTCCTAAGTATATCACTGTCAGCTCCTATGGCACGAGCCGTAGAAGCTCCGATAGATACCATATACAATCCGCCAGTGACGTTCACAGCAATGCCGAAGACGTATACAATCTCCGGGATAGAGGTGACGGGTGCTCAAAACTATGATGACAACACAATCATAGGCTTTTCCGGGCTAAAGATAGGTCAGAAAGTGGATGTACCCGGTCAAGACCTGTTCAATGCGTCACACCGTCTAATCCGCCAGGGACTTTTCGCACAGGCACAGATAAAGGTGGCAAAGATATACGACGATGAGGTTTGGCTGACGATAGCACTCCGCACGCATCCGCGCATATCAGAAATCAACTACCTTGGCATGAAAAAGGGCGAGAGAGAGGATATTCAGGAGCGCCTGCAGCTGATGAAAGGTAATCAGATTACGCAGAATATCGTTAACCGCGCCGAGTCAATTATCAAAAAATATTACTCAGAAAAAGGTTTTGGCAATGCCGACGTGAAAATTACCCTCCGCGAAGATTTGTCGGCAAAAAACGATATGATAGTGGACATAAAAGTGGACAAACACGACAAGATAAAGGTTCACAAAATCTATATCACGGGTAATGAAGTTTTCAGCGACGGCAAGGTAAAGGGCGCGATGAAGAAAACGAATGAAAAAGGTCCGCTAAAGAACCTGTTCAAGCAGAAAAAGTTTGTGGAGCAGGAATATCATGACGACCTTAACAGAATCATCGAGAAATATAATGAAAACGGCTATCGTGACGCGAAAATCATCAGCGACAGTGTAGCGAAATATGATGAGAAGACCGTAGACGTATATATTACCCTTGAAGAAGGGAAGAAATACTATATCAGCGACATAAACTGGGTTGGCAATACGGTTTTCACGACCGAACAGCTGAATGCGGTGCTTGGAATAGTCCCGGGAGAGGTGTATAACCAGAAACTGCTGAACAAGCGCACGAGCGAGGATGATGATGCGGTAGCGAACCTGTATATGGACCGCGGCTACCTATTCTATCAGCTTGTGCCGATAGAAAAGAATGTAGTAGGCGACTCGATAGACCTTGAGTTGCGAATGTTTGAAGGTCCACAGGCACGAATAAACAAGGTGATAATAAACGGTAATGACCGCCTGTATGAAAAATGTATCCGCCGCGAGCTGCGCGTACGCCCGGGAGAACTATTCAGCAAGAACGACCTGATGCGTTCAGCGCGAGAGATAGCACAAACCGGACACTTTGACCCGGAGTCAATGGATATCCGCCCGGAGCCCAACGAGGAGAACGGAACAGTAGACATAATCTTCGGACTTGAGTCAAAGGCCAACGACCAGGTGGAGTTTTCAATGGGTTGGGGTCAGACCGGTATAATCGGCAAGCTATCGCTGAAGTTTACAAACTTCTCAATCAAAAACCTGCTACAGCCGAGCACGTACAAGGGACTTATCCCACAGGGCGAGGGTCAGACATTCACGATATCAGCGCAGACCAACGCGAGGTATTATCAGGCATATTCAGTGTCGTTTCTTGACCCGTGGTTTGGCGGCAAACGACCGAACTCACTCCAGGTATCGGCGTACTATAGCCGCCAGACAGGTGTGAACTCGTCATACTACAACTCAACATGGGCAAATCCATATCTATATTCAGGATATGGCTACGGCTACGGTTATGGCTATGGAAACAACTATTACAACGACTATTATCAAAATTCGTACCAGAACTCATACGACCCGAACAAGTTCCTTCAGATGGCAGGCTTTACGGTAGGCTTCGGAAAGCGCCTAAACTGGCCGGACGACTACTTTACGTTTACAGCGGAGCTGTCTTATAACTGGTATTACCTGAAGAACTGGGAATATCTGTACTATATGAACAATGGTACGTCTAATGCGGTGGTGTTAGGTCTGACATTGGCGCGTAACTCAACAGATAACCCACTATACACCCGTCGCGGGTCACAATTCTCACTAAACTTCTCATTCACCCCACCGGCATCACTATTCTCCGGCAACAAGGACTGGGAAAAACTGTATAAGGAGAATACGACAGAGAGCAAGAAGCAGCTGTATCGCTGGATAGAATACTGGAAACTGCGCTTCAAGTCACGCACCTATACCCCGCTGAGTGACGTGGACGGCAAATGGACACTGGTGTTCATGACGCGTGCTGATTTCGGTCTTCTTGGCAGCTACAACAAATATTTACGTTCACCATTTGAGACGTTCTACGTGGGCGGTGACGGAATGTCAGGCAGCTATACATACGCAACAGAAACGATAGCACTCCGCGGGTATGACAATGGTCAGTTTACCCCATGGGGAAGTGAAGGCTATGCGTATTCACGCCTGGGTATGGAGCTCCATTTCCCATTCATGCTGCAGCCAACGACCACCATTTATGGTCTTGCGTTTGCAGAGGCCGGAAATGCGTGGACAGACGTGAAGGAATTTTCACCATTCACTCTAAAGCGCAGTGCCGGAGTAGGTGTTAGAATCTATCTGCCAATGGTAGGTATGATGGGTATAGACTGGGCATACGGTTTCGACAAAGTGTGGGGAACAAAGGGCGGGAGCCACTTCCACTTTATCCTCGGACAAGAGTTTTAAACCTTTTATAGGCAAAGCAGTCAAATTAACATAATTAACAATTAAGTATTAACAATTTACCAAAAGCAATTATCATGAAACGTTTTTCATTGTTACTCCTAACCGCAGTGATGTCTGTAGCATATATGAGCGCACAGAAATTTGCCCTAATAGACATGGAATACATTCTGAAAAATGTACCGTCATATGAAATGGCAAACGAGCAGCTCAACCAGCTGTCACAGCGGTGGCAGAAAGAAGTTGAGGCACTGAACACCGAGGCAGAAACACTTTACAAAAACTATCAGTCAGAGCGCGTATTCCTGACCGATGAGCAGAAAAAGAAAAAAGAAGAGGAGATATTGGCAAAAGAAAAAGAGGCGAGCGAACTGAGCCGCAAGTATTTCGGGCCGGAAGGCGAGCTTTATAAAAAGCGCGAGACACTGATGCAGCCAATTCAAGACGATATCTATGTGGCAGTGAAAAAGGTGGCAGATGAAAAAGGCTATCAGGCAATATTTGACCGAGCAACGTCGGCAAACATAATATTTGCGTCTCCCCGCATAGATGTGTCAAATGAGGTGCTTGCAAAATTAGGATATTCAAATTAAAAAACGTATCTTTGCACCATAAAACAGAAAAAATAAAAAACAACTACATAACTTATAGAAAAAAAAGACAATGATTAAGAAAATCCTTATCGCAATTCTTATTGCGCTCCCACTCGCTGTTACAGCTCAGACTGTAAAAATCGGTGTAATCAACATTGAATCACTCGTACAGGAAGACCCACAGACAGCAGAGGCACAGAAGACCTTACAGGAAGCACAGGCGAAGTATGCTTCAGACATTCAGAAACTTGAAGAAGAAGCACAGAAGGCATACGATGAGTATAACAAGCTCAAAGAAGACCCGAACACGCCAGCAGCAATCCTACAGCGCCATGAAACATCTCTACAGGAAATGGCAAACAAAATCCAGCAACATGCTGATACATATCAGAAAGACCTTCAGCAGCAGCAATACCAGCTCATGGCTCCAATCTATGACAAAATCCAGAAGGCAGCTCAGGCGGTAGGTCAGGAAAACGGCTTTACACTCATCGTACCACAGGCAGCAGCAGTGTATATGAGTGCAGACGTTGTAGATGTCAATCCTCTTGTAAAGGCAAAAATAGCAGCGCCAGCCGCTAAATAGTATAATTTTAATGATAAGCTTTAATTGGTCGCCAAGGCATTTGCGTGCCAATGGCGACCATTTTTAATGTCAATCAATAGGAGCCGTCTTATATTGTCGGCGGAAATAAAAACATAAAACAAAATGTTACGCAAAATCATTTATCTTATCGCAATCTTAATTGCCGGCAACATGGCGGCACAGGGAAAGTTTGGAGTAGTAGATTTCGATGCAGTTCTTGACTCCCTGCCAGAGTATAGCCTTGTAAAACTCCAGATACAAGAGACATCAAACCGCTATCAGGAAGAATTTAAGAAGATGTCTGACGATATAGACCGCAAGTTTGAGGACTATCAGACACTGAACAGTAATGGTGTGACTCCGGAGTCAATCCGCCAGCGTCGTATACAGGAAATACAAAACCTTCAGAAAAGGGCTCAGCAATTTCTTGAGACAGCGGAAATAGACCTTCAGCGTCAGGAGAATCAGCTCATAGACCCGATAAAGGTTAGGGTTAAGGATGCTATTCGCCAGGTGGGAGAGGAAGGTGGATATTCATTTATCTTCCCTATAAATTCCCCTCTATTCCAGGGCGCAGATGTGGAAGATGTGACGTCTGCCGTTCTGATGAAGCTAAGACAACAATAAGGTAAAGCATTAATGAGTCGCTACGCAGAGGTAATACTGCCGCTACCGCTTGACACCACATTTACCTATTCCATACCGGAAGAGATGGAGGAAAAGGTGGTGATAGGTTCTCGTGTGATAGTGCCATTCGGCAAGAAAAAGTATCACACGGCCATCGTGGTGGGGTTTCCTTTTAATCCGCAAGGCGACTATGAAATAAAGCCGATAACGCTTCTTCTTGATGCCAAGCCCGTAATCTGTCATCCTCAGCTGAAACTGTGGACATGGATAGCGGATTACTATCTATGCACAATTGGCGACGTGTATCGTGCGGCATTGCCGTCCGGGCTGGTGATAGAGAGCGAGAGTGTAGTGGAATATAACGAGGACTTTGAGGAAGATGTAGACGACCGACTCAAAGACAGTGAGAAAATCATCGTGGGACTTCTGCGGACGCATGGCAAAATGAGCCTGGCGGAGCTGGAGCGAGCTACACAAAAGACTAATGTCTCCACTGTGATAAACCGTCTGCTGGAACGTGGTGCGGTGATAGTGTCAGAGCGACTGAATGAACGCTACAGACCGAAAAAGGTGAGCTATGTGCGTCTTGCGATGGGCGTAGAGGATGCGTTTGCGGCGGTAAAGCGAGCGGAAAAGCAAGAGCGGATACTGCTTGCCCTCCTTGAAATGTCGCAGATGATGCGCTGCACAGATACGCCGAAAGAGGTGGAGCGCGAGCAGCTACTGAAGCGAGCCGGAGAGAATGCGACAATTCTTTCTGCAATGGCAAAGAAAGGCATCGTTACGACGTATACGCGCGAGATTAACCGGTTTAGCTTTAACGGTGCACCAGCAAAGTCGTTGCCCACACTGAGCGAGGCGCAAGCGGCAGCACTTGACAAGATACACAAGCAGTGGTTTGAGCATGACGTAAACCTTCTGCATGGCGTGACGGCGAGCGGAAAGACCGAGATATATATTCACCTGATAGATTTTGTTCTACGTCAGGGGAAACGAGCGTTTTACCTTGTGCCGGAAATAGCACTCACAACACAGCTCACGCAGCGACTTCAGGCGGTGTTTGGAGAGCGAGTGCTGATATATCACTCTAAATTTACAGATAATGAGCGAGTGGATATATGGAAAAAACTGCTTGAGAGCAATGAGCCCTGTGTGGTGATAGGCGCACGTTCAGCGGTGTTTTTGCCATTCAGGAATTTAGGGCTTGTGATAGTGGATGAGGAGCATGAGTCGAGCTATAAACAGGCAGACCCCGCACCACGATACAATGGACGCGACGTGGCGATAGTGCTGGCGAAAATGCATGGTGCAAAGACACTTCTTGGCAGTGCAACACCATCGGTAGAAACACGATATAAGGCAGAAAGCGGCAGATTCGGTCTGATAGAGCTTTTTGAGAGATATTCAGGAGCGATGCTCCCGGAAATACAGGTTGTGGACATAGTAAAAGCGCGTCAGAAAAAGGAATATGCGTCGCCGTTTGCATTTGCGACCCTGAAAGTGGCTCGTGAAGAGCTTGATGCCGGTCATCAGGTGATATTTTTCCAAAATCGCAGAGGCTATGCTCCGCACCCCCAGTGCAAGATGTGTGCATGGACACCGAAATGCGACTATTGCGACGTGACGATGACGTATCACCGGAGTACTGGAATGCTCGTATGCCACTATTGTGGCGCGATGAAGACACTGCCTACGGTATGCCCCGTATGCAAGTCTCCTGCGATAGAAATCTATGGCTATGGGACGGAGAGAATAGAAGATGAGGTGGCTCAGGAATTTCAAGACAGGAAAATCCTCCGCATGGACCTTGACACGACTCGAAACAAGGACTCGTATGAACGAATAATATCAGACTTCAGTGCTCATAAGGCGGACATCCTTGTGGGGACACAGATGGTGACAAAGGGGCTTGATTTCGGAAATGTGACAGTAGTTGGCGTGCTGAATGCCGACAATATGATAGATTTCCCAGATTTCCGGGCAAGTGAGCGTGCGTTTAACATGATATGCCAGGTTGCGGGGCGTGCCGGTCGTAGAGGTGATACTCCCGGAAGAGTGATAGTGCAGACGACGCATCCGGAACATCCTGTGATAAAATTTGTCATGCAGCATGATTATCTTGGCTTTTACCGGCATGAGCTTGAGGAACGGCGGACGTATCTATATCCTCCGTTTACACGCATTATAATCATCACCCTTAAGCATAAAGACGCAAGGATTGTGGAGCGAGTTGCGGGCGTAGTAAATGCGAAATTTCGAGAGCTTTTCGGCAATAGAGTTTCAAATCCCGAGCGTCCAGTGGTAGACAGAATTGCGTCGTGGTATATCCGCCGCATGATGCTTAAGGTGGAGGTGACGGCATCGATGCAAAAGGTGAAGGACGCAATTCGCAGTGCATACGCTTCTTTATGCACAGATGCGGATGTAAGGCGCACGGTAATTGTCTACGATGTAGACCCGGTGTGAATGGGCAATACTTATTTGAAGTTGGATAAAAACTTTATAAAGTATAGGGAAGAATTAAAAATAAATTAGTAACTTTGTGGTACTGAAATACTAACCTTAAAAAAGTCATAGAAACATGAGATTAATTATTGAGCCTGATTACGAAAATGTATCACGTTGGGCAGCGAATTATGTAGCAGCGCAGATAAATGCGGCAAATCCTACAGCAGAAAAGCCGTTTGTACTTGGCTGTCCTACAGGAAGTTCTCCGTTAGGTATGTATCGCGAGCTAATCCGTCTTAATAAGGCCGGCAAGGTGTCGTTTAAGCATGTGGTTACCTTTAACATGGATGAGTATTGTGGAATCCCACGCGACCATGAGCAGAGCTATTACACATTTATGTGGACAAATTTCTTCAATCAGATAGATATCCTCCCGGAAAATGTTAATATCCTGAATGGCAATGCCGAAGACCCACTTGAAGAATGCCGCAAGTATGAGGAGAAAATTGCGTCGTATGGCGGTATTGACTTGTTCCTTGGCGGTGTAGGTCCTGATGGGCATATTGCATTTAATGAGCCGGGCAGCTCTCTGACGTCTAAGACTCGTATGAAGACTCTTACCCAGGATACAATTATAGCCAATTCACGCTTTTTTGGTGGTGACGTAAACCTTGTGCCAAAGACAGCACTTACAGTAGGTGTAGGCACTATAATGTCAGCAAAGAGTGTGTTGCTCATCGTCAATGGTTATAATAAGGCACGTGCTCTTCAGCACGGTGTGGAGGGAGGAATCTCTCAGATGTGGACAATCTCAGCCCTCCAGCTACACGAGAAAGCTCTTATCGTAGCGGACGAAAATGCATGTATGGAGCTTAAGGTTGCTACTTACAAGTATTTCAAAGATATAGAAAGTGCAAATCTCAATCCAGATTCTCAGCTAAAATAATTCTCAAAGTATAAAAGGAAAGGCGCTGCTCATATTTTTGAGTGGCGCCTTTTGTGCTAATTATGGCTTCATTTTATGGTTTACATTCTGAGAAAGGAATGCCTTTGAGGTCTTTTTCTGAGAGTTTTAGCTTGTCGTGTGGAAGAACCCAGTCGATGCCGAGAGTCGGGTCGTCGTATCGGAGGGTGTGTTCATGTTCCGGGGCATAAATGTTGTCGACTTTGTATTGAAACTGAGCAATGTCGCTGAGCACGACAAAACCATGTGCGCAACCGCGTGGGATGAAAAGCTGTCGGTGGTTTTCATCGCTAAGTTCTACGGCAATATGCTTGCCGAAAGTAGGAGAGTATGGGCGAATGTCTACAGCAACGTCAATGACTTTACCGCGGCTGACACGCACGAGTTTAGCCTGTGCGGCATCTCCATCCTGGAAGTGGAGCCCGCGAAGGACGCCGTAGGTCGACATTGACTCGTTGTCTTGAACAAAGGATATGTTGCCGACGTGTTCACGAAATTCGTCAGCCTTGAAAGCCTCCATGAAATATCCACGAGCATCGCCAAACACTTTTGGTGTTATAAGCCATGCTCCATCGAGTGCCATTTTCTCAAATTCCATAGTGTAACGATTTTATATTTTGCAAATTTACATAAAATCCACGAGATTTTACATCGGTAGCGTAAAGATTTTTTACTTAGAGGAAAGGTAAAGATTATTTATGAGATTATAGCAAAAAAATGTCACACCTGCGTGGGGTGTGACATTTTTTCGTTAAGGTCTTGGTGGGCGTCCCATGCCACCGGGACCGAAACCGCGGTTGTTGCGTGAAGCGGGTTCGTTACCTTTGCCAAAAGTGTTAAATCTGTAAGTGAAAGTAAACATGAAGTAACGAGTGAGGGTGTTGTATTCAATATCGTCGGTGTAGTTAGCGGCGATGGTACGTCTGATGTTGCTCTGTTGCTGTAGGAGGTCGTAAGCCTTGACGGCGATAGTAGCAGCCTTTCCCGGGAGGAACTGGTAAGATATAGAAGCGTTCCACATCCACATGTCTGTGTCGTATCCGGCAGAGTATCCTTTTGTGGCGTTGTATCGAAGCTCAGAGTTAAGCACAATGCCGAAAGGAGTGTAATATGTACCGTTAAACATACCGCCATAGTTGTGTACGGTGGAGTTTTGAGTTGAAGAGAAAGAGTTGCTTGTGGTTTGGAGCATATACATCGGTCGTAGCTCAAGCTCAAGATTGTCCGGTCGGAAAGCAATACCCGGAGATTCGTGCCAAGCAAACGTGCGTGATGTGTTTCTCACGCCGTTGTTAAATCCTACTTGCTGGTTGAAATTCATGAAAGACATGTTGCTGAATGTCCAGGTTTTACGTCTGAACGGCATTGAAATCATATTCATGAGTCGTGCAGACCATACGCCGTTGACGTTTTCGTAAGTTGTTGTCTGTCCTGAGGTCTCAGGGTTGTATGTGGTCTTGGAGACGATGCTGTTTTGAGTCATCTGAACATGTAGCATAGCCATGATAGAGCGTTGTGATTCGGCATTAAAGTCTTGGAAACGCCACATGAGGTTGTGTGTGAAAGTCGGGTCGAGGTTAGGGTTACCGACAACGATTTTCAGCGGGTCGGAGTAGTCTGCAACGGGCTGTAACTGGCTCATTGTAGGCTGCGAGCTTCGTCCGCGGTAGAATATGTTCATGGTGCGGGTTTTGGTGAACTTGAAACGTGCGCGGAGGAACGGAGCCCAGTTCCATACCCAACGTGTAGGGATGCTACGCTTATAGTTCAGGAGGTCGTTAGAAGCGGAGCGCTGCGGCACTATTGATAGTCCTGCGTCGAGGTTGAAAACTTTACCAACCTTTTTATATCCGAAGCGAATATCCTGATTGAAGTATGTATTTCGGAAGCGGTCGCTTAGCGTGTCGTTGAAAATCAGGATGTCTGAGTTAACGATAGGGTTCAGCGGGTCAGTCCAGTCGATTTTATGGTCGTAAACGTCTTTGTCGGCATTATTCCAGCGGTATTGTATGCGGTAAGCGAAGGTAAGGAAATTACCTTTTTTTACGTCGCCGAGAGGTTCGGTCCAAGTCACACGCGACTGAATGAAATTGTTCCAGGTATGGTTGTCGAGATACTGGTCGTAAAGGTTAAGCGAGTCGATGAGGAAGAATTTGTTCCAAGAATAAGTGTTTTCATCTTCGCGTACATTGCTCATCTGATAGCGGAATTGGAAAGAGACGGAGCGACCGGGACGAGACGCAAATTTGTGATTGTAGATACCTTCACCGGAAAATTCCCACGACTTGCCAGATGAGCTGCCGATGTTTTTAGACTGAGCGGCGAGACTGTGAGCGATGTCGCCGGCATAGTTTGACGATTCTTCGTTGCTGCGAGAGTCGTTTTGATTATAAGAGAATCGCGGGCGGAAATCGAAAGCGTTTAGGCTATCAGGGTTCCACTGAATTCTGAAGTCACCGCGCACGTTGTGTCCCTTGTCGTTAGCGAGGCTGGTAGAACTTTGGGTGGGGAACGAGTCGGTAAAGTTATACATTCGTTCCTGTCGTTTGTAAGTGTCGCGGTCGGTGTGAGAATACATCACGTCACCACCAACGCGAAAGATTTCTTTGTTTCCTACGTTAAAGTTAACGCCAAATGTCTGAGAATTGTTTACACCCTCATTACCACCGAAACGGCGGAAACGGTTACCGTTGCCGTCGGTAAATCCGAGGTCGTTAGTATTGTTTGCGCTACCGATAAATGTAATTTGGTTGTCGTTCCAGAAACGGTTTACGTTATAAGTCACCTGATAGCGTTCGTCAGTGCCGTAACCGGCTTCTACGGTGCCAAACCAGCCGTTTTTCATGCCTTTCTTTACGGTGAGGTTAATTACGGTCTCGTCTTCTCCGTCATCTACACCGGTCATGCGAGCGAGGTCGCTCTTGCGGTCTACCACCTGAAGCTTGTCAATCATGTTTACAGGCAGGTTTTTAGAAGCGACTTTAGGGTCGTCGCTGAAAAATTCTTTACCGTCTACGAGGATTTTTGTGACTTCCTTTCCGTTAGCGGTGATTTTTCCATCGCTGTCCACTTCAACGCCCGGCAATCGCTTGAGCAGGTCTTCCACTACAGCATTAGGCTGAGTCTTGTAAGTGTCAGCGTTAAATTCCACAGTGTCTTCCATTACCTTGATAGGCGTTTTTACAGCGGTCACAGTGGCTTCTTTCAGCATGTATGATGATTCGTGTAGAGTAATGGGGTCAAACTTAAGGCTTTTGCCAGAAATCTCGAAATTTTGGTAGTGTTTCTGATAACCCACATAGTCGCATTGCAGGATGTATTTTCCTGTCTTGATGCCTGAAAGAGTGAAGTTGCCGTCGATGTCTGCGGCACCGCCTTTTACGTAGCTGCTGTCTCGTGCCGCGAGGACTCTGACGCCAGCCTCCGGGAGTGGTTCTCCTTCTGCATCAAGGATAGTACCTGTGACGTTGTAGGCGAAAACAGGCATTGCCAACAGTGTGAGCAGAATTGTAAATGTAAGTCTGATACTTTTAAGCATAATGTTTTGTTTTTACAGAGTAGGTCTCTTTATAATTGTTACGAAGTAAAGACCTTTGTCAATAGGAAAAGTAAAATGGTGAAAACATTAAAAAATGTTTATTTTTGTTTGTTTCTAATTCGTTTGATAGATTTGGCATGCTCTGCAAATTTACCGAGCTATCAGAAGTCGTGGATAAGGGGCTTTTAGGCTCATGTCTTTGTCCTTAAAAACGTTTTCAAGTGCATTTTCAGCCTCAGCACGAGTGTCGAAAGCGGCAGCCACAACGTAATATGTCTTGTCGCGGTCGTTAATGACTATGGCATGCGGATATTTTCCCTCGGCGAGTCTGTTACGCATCGCTTTTGCGTTGAAAACCTGCTTGAATTGTGCCACTACTACGCAATGCTTCTTGAAATCAGCCTTGTCTGCGCCGCATCCGTCGGTAAATGTGACGTATTCAGCCCATTGCACTTTTACTTCTTCGCCTGAAATCTCAGGAATGTCGCTTTGTTCGTTTTTATCACCTTGTGTAGCGAGGTCGTAAGCCTTGCGGTAGTTTTCTTCAGTGGTTTTGCAGCCGGAGAGTGTGAGAATGATGGCTGCAAAGAAAAGTAATTTTCTCATATTATGTTGGTTTTAAGCCTTAACGTTTGCTAATTCTATTACTTCAAGGTCCGTGATGTTTCCGTTGTCCAGTATCAGCCTGACAAGGGTTCGCACCTTTTGCCAGCCGTGGTAACCGGCAGCTCCGGGGTTTACATGCAGAAGTCCGAGCCGTGGGTCTGCTTTTACTTTCAGGATGTGAGAATGTCCTGAAATAAAGAGTTTTATATTCTCTTCGGCGAGGATTTTTGCGAGTCCGGGAGAGTATTTGCCGGGATAGCCTCCGATGTGAGTCATGAATACTTTCACACCCTCTACCTCGAAAATCTCCACTTCCTTACATCTGCGGCATACCTGACCATGGTCTATATTCCCATATACGGCTCTGACGGTGGGTACAATAGCTTCTAATTGCTCGATTATGCTGATATCGCCAATGTCTCCCGCATGCCATATTTCATCGCACTGTGCAAAATGCTTTGCATAGCGGTCGTCCCAGCAACTGTGGGTGTCGGAGAGAATGCCGATGCGCTTCATAGTTCAAGTTTCAGTCCGTCGTATGCGAGGAAAACGCCGGAGGGGAGGGTTTTTGAAACCTCAGCATGAGTGCCGAGGTGGTGGCTGATGTGGGTGAAATATGCTTGTCGAGGGGAAATTTGCGCTACGATGTCCAGTGCTTCGCTCAGCGAGAGATGAGAGTGGTGAGGTTCGATGCGGAGCGCGTTGAGAACAAGCGTATCAATGCCTTTAAGGCTGTCAATTGTACGCTGAGGGATGGTTTTTGCGTCGGTGATATATGCGAGAGATTCACCGAATTTGTAGCCTACAATGGGTAGGCTTGCGTGCATCACTGTGAGAGGCGTAATTGTCGTGTCAAAAAGGTGGAAAGGCTCGTATGGACGAATTGTCCGGAGGTCAAAGTGCGGAACCCCGGGATATGGATGCTGCACAAAGCAGTAGGGGAAATGCTTATGGAGGTTTATGTTTACGTCTTCTGTGCAGTAAAAAGGAAAACCTTCCGGAGGACAGAATGGTCGCAAGTCGTCGACACCTCCCACATGGTCGTAGTGGATATGCGTGACGAGAGCTGCATCAAGGCGGGCGAACTGGTCGTTTCGCCTCATCTGGACGTAAAAGTCAGGTCCACAGTCTATTATGATGTTTTTGCCATTAACTTCAATCAAAACAGAGGCACGCAATCGCTTGTCTTTGAGGTCTGTAGAAGTGCAAGTCTTGCAGCGGCAGCCTAATTGCGGCACGCCGGTGGAAGTGCCTGTCCCAAGGAATGTCAGTTTCATAGTCTGTATCTTTTAAGCAGTCCGTCCTCAAAAATCAGGTATGCACCGTTTGTATAGGTCCACCGCTCGTATGTAGAGCTGTAAGAGCGTCCATAATCAACGTCTTTCGGTGCACCGAGCGACATACGGCACTCGTCGCGCGTCATGTCTATGCGCAAAAGTCCATTCTGAATGGCATACCAGTTTTCGGGTGTGATAGCCGGATATTTAAGTTTAGGGTCTGTAAATGAGAATATTGCGGCAAAACTGCGTTTGTTTTCTGTCAGTCCGGCAGATACGGGCAACATGGCAGTGCGCAGGCTGTCGCAAAATACGATTCCGATGGGAAATTCTTCAGAGGCAGGCTTTACGTCTGTGACTTTAACTGGCACAAACTTTCTGCCGGCGATGCGCTGCCCGTCGGTGTCAAACCATGCGGATGTTAGGATGTATAATTCTTTGTCAAGTAGCACTTTGCGAGCATCGCTGATTAGTGTTAAATCCACTGTAAATGGCACCGTAACGCTTTGCCGTTGTGCCAGCTCGTCAAGAGTTCTCTCAATTCGATAATGCAGAGTATCTTTGTCATTATTTTTCTTAAGGAACTGAAGTACAACGTTTTCTGTGGCAGCTATAGACGTCTGCTGTTTGTATCCGACATAGCGGATGGTGTCGCCCTTTAAGGGGATGAACTCTGCGGGAGTGCTGCTGAAAATAAGCTTTATACGATTGTCTGTTACAACATACTCTCTGCCTGTGGTCCACTGAGTGATAGGCTGTTGCGCAAGGCGTAAAGCGAGCTCCATCTCCGGAGTGGTGACGGTCTCTGCTTTCTGTTTTTCCACTTCGTTGCTGCTTATTTTGGGCGTGCTTTCAATGCCAGTGAAACAGGAAGTGGCAATCACAGTGAGCGCGGCGGATAATATGTAGCCGATACGGTTCATTTATTGCAGTTTGGGGTTATGCCCATATTGTAAAAAATGAACGAGTATATGTCTGCGTATTCATCAATCACTTTTGCGACAGGCTTTCCGGCACCGTGTCCGGCTTTGGTGTCAATGCGGATGATTTTCGGCTTATCACCTGTGTTTGCGGCCTGCAGTGCTGCTGCGTATTTGAATGAGTGAGCAGGCACTACGCGGTCGTCGTGGTCTGCAGTAGTGACCATTATAGCAGGGTAAGGTGTTCCGTCGTTCTTGATATTGTGAGCAGGTGAGTAGCCTATAAGGTATCGTGCCATTTCCTCTGAGTCTGCCACTGTGCCATAGTCAGGAGCCCAGTTCCAACCTATTGTGAAAAGGTGATAGCGGAGCATATCCATCACACCAACTCGCGGAATAGCTACGGCAAAGAGGTCAGGGCGCATATTCGTGACCGCACCAACGAGCAGACCTCCATTACTTCCACCCTCTATCGCTATTTTCTCCTTGCAGCTCCATCCCTCGGCTATAAGGTATTCAGCAGCGGCTATAAAGTCGTTAAATACGTTTAGCTTGTTCATTTTGGTGCCTTGCTGATGCCAGTCTTCGCCATACTCAAAACCTCCGCGGAGGTTTGCCTGGGCGTAAATGCCACCATTTTCAAGCCACAGGACACGATATGATGAAAATCCGGGGTTTAGCGATATGGAGAAGCCTCCATAGCCATAAAGATATACCGGATTGCTGCCATCACGCTTCAGCCCTTTTTTGTAAGTGAGCGACATGGGTACTTTTGTCCCATCAGCAGAGGTGTAAAATACCTGTTCTGTGACGTAATCGTCAGGGTTAAAGCCCTTTATTGTAGGAGTGAGGTATAGTTTACTTTCTCCTGTCTTGGTATCAAACTGAAAGGCAGAGGCGGGATAGTTGAATGATGAAAAGCTGTAGAAAACCTCAGGATATTTGCGCT
>CALYOL010000012.1 GCA_945231345.1 uncultured Porphyromonadaceae bacterium | reverse complement strand
GGATTATTCAAGAGTGTATATCCAGACCTTGATATGGTTTCATTCGGCCCTACTCTGCGCGGTGTTCACTCACCTTCTGAGAAAATGCACATTCCGGCTGTTGAACGTTTCTGGCAGCAGCTCCGTCGCATCCTTGAAAAGGTTGCAGGCAAATAAGCATACAACAAATAAAGTCCCATTTACGCTACTTCGTAAATGGGACTTATTTTAATCTTTACCAATTATAATGACTGAATTTCTTCAAAACAACAATCTTTTAGGACTCGCTATCGGAATTTGCACATTCTTGATAATAGGTCTTTTTCACCCTATTGTAATTAAAGTAGAATACTATACCGGCACTCGTTTTTGGTGGTTATTTTTGGTATTAGGTATTTTAGGTGTGGGGGCGTCAATACTGATTGCCGACGTATTTTTCTCCAGTCTATTGGGTGTATTCTCATTCTCGTCTTTCTGGACTATAAAGGAACTTTTTGAGCAGCGTGAACGAGTACGAAAAGGGTGGTTTCCTAAAAGGGAGAAGAAATAATGCGCATTTTTGTTTACAATAATCAAAGACGGATTGATTGACGCCTCTCAACTTTCTTGCTTACGACATAGTAAGCAATGATAACTATTGTGCCGGTTATCACCCATGATACAGGGTAAACAATAAACAATGTTTGAAGAGACCAATGCTGTGGAAGAACAGTAAATATCCACACCAGGCGAAGTACACACGTTCCGAATATCGTTAGCACTGTTGGAGTCATAGAATAGCCATAACCTCTCATTGCTGCACTTGAAATTTCATAGCTACTGGCGAGAAATTGCAACATCAACACGTATTGAAGACGGATTGTCCCCAACGCTATTACATTCTCATCTGAAGTGAAAATTGACAGAAAGAAATGATTTTGCCATGAAATAATGAGATTGGGTATGCCACAGCCTATCAAACTGAGTATCATGCAATAGCGAAATACCCTTCGGCATCGTTCCAAATTGCCGGCACCATAGTTTTGACTGGTAAATGCAACTGCTGCTTGAGCTATAGCACTAATTATAAAATAGCAATAATACTCATAATTCAGTGCCGCAGCAGAACCTGCCACAGCATCAGACCCAAACTTATTAATTGAGCTTTGCACAAAGATATTTGCCACTGAAAACACCATACCCTGCAACCCTGCCGGAATGCCTATTTTCATCATCTTACGGAGTTCAGATGTTGTAATTTCAAGCTTTTTGACATCAACATAATATGGAGTTCCCCTTTTCATTAATATTTTTAGGATAAGAGCACTACTGACCACATTTGACACAACCGTGGCAATAGCCACTCCATCTACTGTCATACCAAAAACCACAACAAGTAACAAATTCAATCCGACATTAACGATTCCAGCTACAATGAGCGCATAAAATGGGCTGCGTGTATCCCCAAAACTGCGGAGAATTGCTGCACCAAAGTTTAGAATCATCATAAATGGCATACCGAGGAAATAAATGCGCAAGTAAAGTGTAGCAAGGTCTATAACATCTTCCGGAGTTGACATCATTTCTAAAATCGGCCTTGCGAGCGTTGTGCCTATGATTGTGAGAGCTATTCCACTGATTAAGGCGACAACACTCACCGTCTGAATAGCTTTACGGATGCCAGCCTCGTTTTTCTGACCTATATAATTGGCAATTACGACATTTGCCCCAACTGATATACCTACAAAAAGATTTATCAAGGTACTAATCACCATGCCATTGCTGCCAACAGCCGCAAGAGCACGATGTCCGGCATAATGCCCGACAACTGCTACATCAACAGAATTAAAGCTCTGCTGCAATATTCCGGTAGCAATCAGTGGCAACGCAAAGATAATAATCTTGCGAAATAAACCACCTGAAACCATGTCTATTTGATGAGTCTTTGCCATTATCACAATCTTATAGCACCTTATTATCAGCCATTTACAACACAGACGCTCAATTATGAGCGTCTGAATCTATTAAAGTACATCTGTAGGGAATCGAACCCTAATCTGGAGAACCGGAATCACCTATTCTATCCATTGAACTACAGATGCATGAAATAATTTGCTATTTTCGGGTGCAAAATTACGAAAAAAGACGTAAATTTGCAAATAATAAGATAAATGAAATATAATGAACGTCAAGATAGACCCAACATGGAAACTACTGCTAAGCGAGGAATGGGATAAACCATACTTTGCGCAACTTGTAGCATTTGTTAAAGAACAATATGCCAATAAGACTATTTTTCCACCTGCATCAAAAATTTTCGCAGCATTTGATGCATGTCCTGTAGACGAAGTGAAAGTAGTTATTATTGGTCAAGACCCTTACCATGGCGACGGGCAGGCTAACGGGCTCTGTTTTTCTGTTAATCCCGGGATTCAGCTGCCTCCATCACTCATCAACATTTACAAAGAGATACAAAGTGACCTCGGCAAGCCGTTTCCTCAAGACGGAGACTTAAGCCGATGGGCTCGTCAAGGAGTGCTTTTGCTAAATGCTACATTGACAGTGGAAGCGCACTGCGCCGGCTCACACCAGCGCAAAGGATGGGAAACATTTACAGACGCTGTTATTGACCGTATAGCTCACCACCACGATGGGATTGTTTTTCTACTTTGGGGCAATTATGCAATAAAGAAGGGTGAATATATTGACCGCAGACGGCATTTGGTTCTCACTTCAGCACACCCCTCACCATTATCCGCATCTCGTGGATTTTTCGGCAACCACCATTTTTCACTTGCTAACGACTACCTAATAGCACATGGCAAAAATCCTATTGATTGGTAAGGCATTATTCTTTACACTATTGTGTTTATTCGCTCTAAATTGTAGAGCGCAGGATACCGCTACCGAAATATTTGACAGCAATTTCAAGACACTTCAAATAGCGATAAACGGAAATTATCTCACCCCTCCTATTCTGAATATGCAGGCTGGAGACGCAATGACGGTAGAGTTTGACGAGATTGCTGAAGATAGGCGCTATCTTAGATACTGCGTGCAACATTGCAATGCAGACTGGACACCTTCTTCACTTGTAGAAAGCGAATACCTTGACGGATTTAATATGGCTGATATTACAGACTACGATTTCTCACAGGCAACAATGGTGCATTACGTTCATTATCGTCTTTCTTTCCCAAACAACGACTTATATGTCACTAAATCAGGCAACTACCTACTGAAAGTTTATGACGAGGAAGACCCTGAAACAATACTTCTTCAAGCTCGTTTTTACGTTTGTGAGGCGGTAGCAAAGACTTCTGTAGATATTACTACAAGAACTGACATTGACTACAACGAACACCACCAGCAACTCTCGCTGGGCATTGACTGCACTAAGGCGAGAGTCAGAGACGTATTTACTGAGCTAAAGGTGAAAGTGATACAAAACAGCAGGACAGACAACACCGTCAATCTTTCTTCTCCAACTCGAGTGGTTGGCAAAAAAGCTTATTACGAACATCTTCGTAACCTCATATTTCCCGCAGGCAACGAGTATAGACGTTTTGAGAATACATCTGTTCATTACCCAGGAATGAGGGTGGAGAATGTTGAATATCACCATCCTTATTACCATGCCACTCTTTTTATCGACGAGCCTCGCGCCTATGACCAGTATCTTTACGACCAGACTCAATTCGGACGCTATGTAATTCGCGAATATAATTCTGCAAATAGCGATATTGAGGCTGAATACGTTGCTGTACATTTTACACTCGATGCACCACATTACGCCAATTATGAAGTACACTTAGACGGGGATTTTCTCTACCGACGTTTCTCTCCAGAGTCTGCTATGACATGGAATAGAGAGACTGACCGATATGAAAAGACGCTGCTAATGAAACAGGGAGCTTACAACTATCAATATCTCGCTGTAAAAAACGGTGTTGGCTTTACGTCAACTATTGAAGGTGACAATTATCAGACAGTAAATGAATATACGATTTTGGTATACACTCGTCAGCCCGGCGACAGATACGACAGACTGATTTCAGCTGCCGTCGCATATTCAAATTACTGATACATAATCATTAAAACAATTATAATAAATTTGGAAACTGAAGAAAAGATAATGCTACAGATACAAGACAAATTAGTATCCCTTGACCTGGCAGAGCAATTTTTCTGCTGCGACCTAAACAAATGCCTCGGTGAATGTTGTATCGAAGGCGATGCAGGTGCTCCAATCACAGAAGATGAACGAGCTAAGATTGAGAAAATTCTTCCTGAAATTTGGGACGATTTATTACCGCAGGCTCAAGAAGTAATACGCGAAAATGGGGTATCTTACATTGATGAGGAAGGAGACCTTGTGACATCTATAGTTGATGGCAAAAACTGCGTTTTCACCACATACGGAGCAGGTGGAATGTGTCTGTGCGCAATAGAAAAAGCATTTCGCGAAGGGCGTATAGACTTTATGAAGCCATGTTCATGCCACCTATATCCTGTTCGCCTCACTGAATATACGTCTTTCACTGCAGTAAACTACCATAAATGGAAAATTTGCAAATGCGCTGAAATCCTTGGAAGAAAAAATGGTATTAGACTATATCAGTTCCTAAAGACTCCTCTTACAATGAAATTCGGAGAAGAGTGGTATAACGAGCTTGTACAGGCATGCGAAGCATATTTAGAAGAATATGGAAATTCATAAATCCACTATTGCCCATACGATTACATTATCTTGGAGAATATAACGACGCCACACTATGTTGGTGGTAGTTTTTTCTATTGTTTGCTGAGATATCGGATAAGACTTCTCGTTTATTTGTATAGTTTCAGAAGAAATATTTACATAATCGCCCGTAGACAAGTCTCTGAACGAAATGCCACCTGATATGGTGTATTCTACGATAGTACCAGGTTTAAAATAATTCATTGTCAACGAAGGAGATATAAAGCGAACAGAGGCATCTGCAAGAATTGCTTCTCGCTCTGGGTCTTGCTCAGGGTCAGGTGTCGGCTCTTCCCCTGGTGTAATAATGGACGAAACTCGGATTTTGCAAGACAATATATTTCCGTCTGCAGTCACTTTAAGTTCTGTATTGCCTACTTTTAAGCCGGTGACTACAACACAATTTCCACTTAACGACAATGAGGCAACAGAAGTATCTGATATTTTTGCTGTGATATCAACAGCATCATTCACTTGCAATGTCTCGCTTTCCCCTACTTTTACATCTATTTCATATTTAGACAGTGACGGGCGTTGGCGTATTTCTTCGTGTGACGAAGAACAAGAAATGGCAAAAGCGCATAAGACAACACACAAAGCACAAGTGACTGCATTGCGCATTGTATATATTTCAGACTTTATGTTGCAGAATATATTCATTGGACAATTTCGATAATAATTTTTCCGAAAACGCTTGCTGTTCGGTATGTAATATTGTGCAAGCCAATTCCTAACTCTTCAGGTGAATATGAATTCTTTGTTGCATCTTTGCCATCAATAGTCCACGTCGCATCCTGAGGAATGTATGGAGAAAAGAGGTCAATCACATCTTCAGTGAGATGATATGTGGCACGTAAAGGCGTTGGTTGTATTTCCTCCTTTGGAGGCTCATATGGCAGAGACGCCTTTTCTCCCCATATATAGTCAATAAGCTCAGGAAAATCTATAAAATGGTTTCTATTGCCCTGAATATTGAAAATTGCGTCATTTCTTGCCCTCTCATTATCATCGACTGGGTCTGAATTTGCCCAGGCAAGGAGCTGTCGCTTAGACCATGGCTGCAAAATCGGGAAACTTGCCTTGAGGCAAAAATTCACGCCAAAGCCTGAAAAACGTGCTGACGGATATACTGTCAAAATGTAAAATACCGCGCGGGCAAAGTCTCCTTCATATCCTTTAGGAGGAGCATATACATTGATGTAGTCGTCGCCAAATTGCATTAGTCCTACTGCCCAAAATCCATTGTCAAAAGTGGATTCGTCTATACGTCCGGGAGGGTAATCTCGCTTCAAATTCTGCACTTCTATCGGTGCGGGAAGCAAGTTATGCAGGTCTAAATCCATATTTTCCCCATATCCATCTGCCCACCATGCCTTTGGCAAGATATTCGCGACATTTAAGCCCTCAGGCGATGCGTCTTGCTCGATAAAGCAGTATTTATCCGCAGAAAAACGGTTAATTATGGTGTTATTGCCGGCATTGTCTGTGGTGCGAAATGCAGTCCAGACTTCATTAAGGGAAATATAGGATTTTGGCGCACAAGACTCACGGACAGCGTCAAAAAGTAGCTGTCCGGAGAGTCCTTCATATTCTGCCTGCGCCACGCAGGTAAATTGCGAAAAAAGGAGAAGACAAATAACGAATATGTTATGCTTATGTCCTTTCAAGATTTACCCACAGTAGAAATATTCATTGACAAGTTTAAGCATGAGATTTTCGTCTTCACGAGCAAGTCGTGCGAGGTCTTCATCATTATATGCTTTTAGTTTCGCTATAATGCCATCTATCATATTTGGAGAGAATATGTCCTGTTGCTCATATATATCACGCTGAGCATTAAGGCAGTCTGCTGAAGCAGCACAGCAAGCCGGCAATTGCGCCAGCGTCGCAAGTCTTGCCTCATTCGCTTTGTCATGAATGTTTACATCAACGTATGTGTCTTTAGCCACGTCAAGAGCATCATCCATTTGGAAACCATATCTTGCAGCAACAGCAAGAGACGCAAGAAGCGAATAAATATCTGCAGAACCATCTGCGGAACGTATTTCCACAGTCTGTTTCTGTGAAGCGTCCATACCTGAAGGAGGAGTAAGTGGATTAGCGAGTGAACACATATCTGTATCTGCAGTCCATCCAAGAGGAACTCGCACAAGTACAGAACGATTTCTGTCTCCCCAGCATACGTTTGTTGGTGCTTCCTGATGAGGGACAAGACGGAAATAAGATGTAGGATTTGTATTTCCAAAAGCAGTGATAGACGGAGCAAGTTTCATTAATCCAGCAATCATACGTTTAGCATCATCACTGAGCACTTTTTTGTCATTCAACATCATATTTTTGCCGTCCTTCATAAGGCGCATGTGAATATGCAATCCAGAACCAGCCTTTCCTGTCGTAATTTTAGGAGCAAATGTTACGTCATATCCCATCTCATAGCCAAGGTTTCGAATCACCCATTTAGCAAGCATAAGCTGGTCTGCAGCCTCAAGTGCTGGCACTGGGAGAAATTCTATCTCGTTTTGCTCATAAATAAGGTTTCCGAACTTAAAATTACCCACTTCAGAGTGCCCATATTTTATTTGACCGCCTATTTGAGCGATATATGCCATACACTTTGTACGGAAGTCATTGAATTTTGCAAACGGGGCTGATTCGTGATATCCGCGCTGGTCTGTTGCCGGATATTTGCCATCGTCTTCAGCAATTACATAATACTCCAGTTCTCCCATTGCATGAAATTCAAGTCCGGTCTTCGCTGTAAATGCATCGCACGCCTTACGAAGGGTAGTTTCAGGAGATGAACTTAGCGGGTTGCCGTCTTTGTCAAAAAAGGAGCACAGCATTGTCAGCGTAGGATATTCAGAGAATGGGTCGATGAAAGCGGTACTGAATTTAGGAATTACATACAAATCGCTACTGCCGGCCTGAATAAACGAAAACAGGCTTGAACCGTCAACACGCTCACCTGTAGTGAGAATTGTCTCAAGATATTCATAGTCGTTTATGACGAAATTCAGCGTTTTAAGTCTCCCATCTTGAGCAGGATACATAAAGTTTATCATCTCAATTTCGTTTTCTATTACTACCTTTATGATGTCCTGTTTTGTAAATTGCGAGGACGGTTTTTTTAGAAATCTTACGATTTGATTTTTTGTAGTGCTAAAATTGTTGTCCATGGTTATAAAGATTTGTGTTTTAAATGGTTATTTATTATTGTTTACTTTTGTAGAGTCGTTTTGCAGCTTGGCTTCACTATTTTTGCGAAGTTGTGATTTTAGCTTATGCAAGAAAGATAGCACATGGTCGAAGTCTCGACGATATACTATGCCTATACCCTGTGTGGTAGTGGCTGTTTTGACATAAAAATTCTGGTCATTATATCTATTGTAAGCTTTTAGTCGTATAGAGCCTGACTTATTCAGCAAATATTCCAAGTCAAAATCACCAATAAACTGGTTTGTATTAAGGCTGTTATCCCTATATCCAAAGTTTCCGTTAAAGAGTAATCGGTTATTAAGGAGGGAGCTGGAGAGAGCCAAGTCCACTTCTACATCTGAGAAATCGCCCTTATCTGAGCGGAAATTTGGAGCAATAGTCCAGTTGTCGCTAAGTTCACCCAACATACTGCTTAACTGGGAAGATATAGTGGAAGACGCAACAGATACAAGCTCATTACCCTTCGTTGTAGAACCCATATAGTCTGGCGTATAGAAGCGGTTTAGGGCAAGCAAATATATTATCTGCCTATTCATCATATCCTCTGTACTGACGATTGATTTCACCTTTCGATATGTATCAGAAGTGAGTGTCGGGAACTCAAGGTCAAATGCCACACCCGGACTACGAATGTCACCAGTTACGTTCATCAGTGCGTGCACGGGTACATTTGTACGATTGAGGTCTTTATCTTGAAGAAATGATTCGTCAAGGTCGCTGAGGTTAGCGTTTAGTGAATAGTATGCCTTAAGGTCTAATTGAGCTGCATATGGGTCGCCATTAAATGAAATTACACTACCCTCCTTAATTGTAAAATCTTTTAGAATAATGTCTTGAAGCGTAAAGTTATAGCTACCCTTGGTAAGTTCATACTTTCCATACATACGCAAATCTTCATTTGCAGAGCCATATTCCATGCTAAGGTTGCCTTTGCCGTTAGCCTTTATCTTATCGCCACCAACAGGGTCCATAACAAGAATTAGCTGAGCTTCGGGCGTTACCACCACCTGTATCGTCATGTTATAAACAGACGGTTCAGACTCTTGGGTTTTGTTCATGCGTTCCTTGAGTTCTTTTACAAGTGCAGGAATTTCATCATTCACTTTGAGCGTGTCTGGAGAGTTGAGACGGTCACGGTCTCTGAATGTAATGAATTTATACTCGTTTGCCACTTCTTGGTCTGATAAGACAAAAGTGAAAGTAGATTTTGGAGCCGTAGTCATATCCACATAAATGTCCACTCTCCCCGGCACACCGCGTATCGTTGCTCCACCGTTGCCATAAATTCTCCCATACCAATCAGGATTGATTGTGGAATTAACATCATAGCTCAGGAAGTTTTCAGCTTCAGTGATAAAGAAATCAAACTCCGGCTCTTTGAAAAATTTATGGCGTACTTCGCCATTGAGCATAGCAGTATTTCCGTAAAGGTCATACAATTGTATATTTTCGACCTTGATTATACCGGGGCGTATATGTATTGAATCTTGTGCGGTATAATACGTGTTTGTAAAGTCAATTTTCAGCTTCAAATTCTCTGCATATATGTCACCTTCAAGGTCTATGTATTTGAACGTGCCAAATAATCGAGCGTGACCGGATGCGATACCGCTAACGTCTGACGTAAACGCCTCCATGTATGGTTTCAAGAATGCAACATTGATTTTCTGGCAGTCAAAACTTATATCAAGGCTATCATTAAGTGGAAATATTCCGCCTGATACGTATGAATGAAGCCCGTTTTTCTGGTCTATGTCCGCATCAAGTGTAATTTCTCGCAACTCATTGTCCCAATGCGACTTTACGATAGCGTCTCCGAAGACAACCTTGTTATAACTAATATTCTTTACAGAAAGCCCTGGGGTTGCGAGTTGTGGCTCTGGTGTAAAGATATTTCTTGCATAAAATGTCCCGGTAGCGTCACCGCCAAGCCGAGCCTTGTCTATCCCAAGTGACTCAAATATATAGTCAAGGTTTACGTTAAGCAAATTGAGAACCAATTGGTCGTCAGGATTCTCAGAAGCCACACCATTCATTGTGACAAACTGGTTTTCTCGGCGTACATCAAAATTATTGACTTCCACCCTACCCTTTTGCACAGTGATTTGAGCCGGGTTTACAGTCCATGTCGTATCATTAAATGTTAGCTTGCTCTGATTAATATCTAATTGTGCTACAATTTGTTGTTCCTCATTATGGGAAAAAAATGTAGAAAGGTCTACATTGCCGGCATAAAGCCTCTTACGGTCAATCTTCCAGGATATATCTGTGTCTAACCTATTGTTTTCTCCTCTACAGTCTAAGACTATGTTCATAAAACCATCTTTTGTAGGCACATTTGTCGTCAAATTTAGACTTGACGTGTTACCGTCATTATTTGTGGAGAGACATATGGCTGAATTTTCTATCAACTTGTCTTTTTGCTGAAGATAAGGTGCATTAATTGAAAGATTTAGATTGCCTACGGCACTATCAATTCCACCCGTTATCGTGATAGGGTAAATAATGGATAAAGGTAGGTTTAGGAACTTATTAAGTGTTTCATTATACTTTATCTGTGCATATAGTTTCAGGTCTGTAGTAGGCAATTCTTCGTCTGATACAGCAATAAGTTCCGGAAATGATTTTGCCAATATTGATTTCACTACTTGTGGCACTTTATCCAGTGTATAATCACCTTCTACATCAGCGCTAATAAAGTCTGAGTCAAGGTGTATTTCAGCCGGTGTAGCCTTTCCGTCAAGCGAAAAGTTTAGGTTTTCCATTACGAGAGGCGGAAGTCCTAATGCAGTAAATTTAAGGTCTCTGACTGTCAAATTTGCAATAGCATCATTGACATTGTTCCCTATAAATCCACACTCAATATCTGAACAAAGACGATATCCTTCATATCTATCTATGAGGTTGCATGTAAACGGCGCTAAATCAGCTATATGGACCTTTACAAAACCTTTTGGTTCCTTATCTTGCAACTCTGCCAAAAGTTCTGCACTTATGTCTGCGTTAACATCCTTAATACCCGCATTTAGTACGAGGTAATTATCTTTTAATGAGGCTGTTATGTCAATACTTGAATAATCATAGCCATTATACTGGATATGCGGGACATTCAGCTGAAGCTCTGCTTGTTCGGATGTATTGTTCCGTTTTGGTGTGAAAGTTCCACCGGCAGCAAGAGACACAGTACCTAAATGGCTGTTGTTCAGGAGTCTTCCTACATCATAGTCATTTGTGTTAACATCAAATGCAATGTCTCGCAGCACATAACCATTTTCTTTGCTATCAATTTTAGGAGTTGCATCAAATACAATTTTTCCAGTTGCTGACGCAATGCTACCAGTAATATGGGGTCTTTCCAAGTTTCCATCAATATTTGCCTGAACAGCCACATTTGATGCATTTTGGAGAATATTGGTTAGTTTTGTGGGAAAATTATCAACGTTTCTGAGAAAATGCGTTATTTTAGTGCCATTTGTTGTGAAATTCAGTCGTAGATTTTTTAAAGACAAATTCTGTGGTGAAATCGACTCCTTGATATCAGACTTATTCACATCAATTTTTGCTTTAGATTCCACTTTGCCAGAGAAATCAAGGCTAAAGGATTTATCTTTTGCCTCCAATTTTAGCTTATTAATATCCACATTGTCTTCAGTTAATTTAACGTCGATATCTGGTATTACAGGTGTATCTATACCACCAAGTTGCTCATAAAATGGAGCGAAGTCTGAGGGTAAAAGGTAAGTATTGCCAATAGTCTTGATATTAACACTCTTAGATGAATCTATCTTTATATCCGCAAGAGCAAGATATGAATTAGGCAACTCTATTGCGAAATCGCTGATTGAAAGAGATTTGCCGGGGTTTAAGTCTATATCTGCATGAAGGTCTACTAAATTAAGACCTGATTTCTCAATAAAGGAGATTCGCTTTGCACCCACTTGTATTTCCTCATTTGAAATTTTAGGGATAGTAATATCCGCACGGAAATCCGTAACAGAAATATGATTCAAATCAAACTTGCCAACCAGCCATGGCTCGGATTTAACATCATAAGACACTGCACTATTGCGAATTACCACAGTCTTTATATCCAAGTTTATACTGCTTTTAGGCTTGTTTGGGTCTTTGCCCTGCAGTGCTTTAATTATATGGTCAATATTCAACGGCGAATTCTTATCTTCTTTGCTAAGATGGATATTAAGACCCACTATTTCAGCATAATCCACAGAAATCTGTTCTGTAGTGATGGCATCAAATGGATTAACCCCGGCTCCAAGGCGTGTCACCGTCATAAGAGTATCGCCTTCATTGTCCTTAACTGTAACACCACGAAGAGTAATTCTATTAAATGGTGCAATTGATAACGAACTTATTTCTACTGGAGTATCCAACAATCTCGAAAGTTCTACTTCAGCTTTTTCACACATATACCCCTGAATTGACGGCAACGTGAGCAGCACATAAATCAGCATAGGCAATCCAATCCCAAATATTAGGGCTGTGATTACGAAAATGCGGAAAATATTGTAAAACTTCTTCATTTTATAGACTTCGATAGCATCAGAATGCGTAACCTATGCCAAGACTAATGAGAGTAGTGTCATGATGTTTTACCAGGCTATATCGCACATCGAATTTTAGCCTCATACGCTGGGTTACTCTATATCCGGCACCGGCACCAAGATTAAGTCCCAGCTTATTGGTGCGGGTTGACACGTCATCCAAGCTTATTTCCGGATGAAAGCTCCAACTTGCATATGTAAGACCAACAATTGGGTAAATATCAATTTTGGTTCCTGCGCCAAGCTTAAGCGGAAAGTTGAAGTCAAGATTTAACAAAAAAGCATCAGTACGCTGACTGCGAAAGACATAGTCTATTCCAATCCCTGTCCTAAATGCCGGAGAAATGTCATAGCTCATCCACGCTCCAAACGTACCACTTTCATTGCCGGTAGAATAGCCTGAAGCTACACCGATAAACGTATCTCCAGCCTTAGATTTAGGCACCGACAATGTAAAAAACATTGCAAAAACGGCTATTTTGAGGATTGTATTTTTTAAATTAATTATCATAAATAATGCACGTTAGTCGGCTTTCGCCATATTTTACACAAAGGTAATGCTTTTTATTGATATGACAATGTATTTTATTTAGAATTTTTGCGCTGTCTTACTTTAATGATGGTAATTAATCGTGGTGATAAGATTCACCGCGAATGATTGTCATCGCACGATAAATTTGCTCAGCAAATATGAGGCGTATCATCTCATGAGTAAATGTCATTTTCGACACAGACAGCATACCATTTGCACGAGAATACACTGAATCTGAAAAGCCAAAAGGACCCCCGATTATAAAAACAAGGCGACCGGGTAGTGACACCATTTTGTCCTGAAGGAATCCGGCGAAATCCCGGCTTGAATATTGCTTACCCCGTTCGTCAAGAAGAACAACAACGTCGCTCGGTGCCAATTCCTTAAGTATCATTTCGCCCTCCACATCCTTCTGGCGCTTCGCGTCACAGTTTTTAGGCAGCTTAGCATCGGTAAGTGCCTTGAAAGTGAATGGGACGTAATGCACTATACGCCCGGAGTAATCTTCTACGGCATCTGCTATATATTTCGTGGTGGTCTTGCCCACAGCCATCATTGCTATCTTCATACAAATAGAATTTTTTTGCACAAAGTTAAGCATTTTAATGCACATTTCATAATGCCTAACACACAATTCTCTTTGGCATAGTTTTTTGTTATAATTTCCCCGTGAGTAATGCTTAAAATAGGACAAAAAATATTTTTGAGAATCAAAAAAAATTCGTACCTTTGTAAAATATTTGAAGACATATAAAAATGGTTGATCAAGACAGAATACTAAAAATTGATATCGAGAACGAAATGCGGAGCTCATACATTGACTATTCAATGTCCGTAATCGTATCTCGTGCGCTCCCGGATGTCAGAGATGGCCTTAAGCCCGTACATCGCCGTGTATTATTCGGAATGAACGAGATGGGCAATACATCTGACAAACCCCACAAGAAATCAGCAAACTGCGTAGGTGAAGTAATGGGTAAGTATCACCCACACGGCGACTCTTCTATATACGGAACTGTAGTGCGTATGGCACAAGATTGGTCGCTACGTTATTGCCTCGTGGACGGTCACGGAAACTTCGGTTCTGTAGACGGAGACTCCCCCGCCGCTATGCGTTACACCGAAGTACGACTCCATAAGATTGGAGAAGAAATGCTATCAGATATCGACAGTGATACTGTAGATTTCCAGCCAAATTACGACAACACACGCAAAGAGCCCGTTGTACTCCCTACACGCATTCCAAACCTACTCGTAAACGGTGCATCCGGTATCGCCGTAGGTATGGCTACCAATATGCCACCTCACAACATGACCGAGGTTATCAACGGTTGCATCGCACTTATCGATAACCCTGAGCTCACAATACCTGAGCTTATGAAATACGTTACTGCACCGGATTTCCCTACCGGTGGCACTATCTATGGATACAGTGGTGTAAAAGATGCTTATGAGACAGGTAGAGGACGTATAGTAATTCGTGCCAATGCAGACATTGAAAGCGAAAAAGACCACGAATCTATCATCGTACACGAAATTCCATATGGTGTAAACAAGGCGGAACTCATCAAATACATTGCCGAACTTGTAAACGAGAAGAAAATAGACGGTATTGCAGACCTAAACGACGAAAGTAACTACAAAGGCATGCGTATCGTCATTCGCCTAAAGGCTGACGCTAACGCAAACGTAGTGCTGAACAAGCTATATAAGATGACTCAAATGCAGTCTTCTTTCTCTGTAAACAACGTTGCGCTCGTAAACGGCCGTCCTAAACTCCTAAACCTCAAGGAGCTAATGCAGGCATTCATTGACCACAGGCACGAGGTAGTTATCCGCCGTACAAAATTTGAACTCCGTAAAGCACAGGAACGTGCACATATCCTGGAAGGGCTTATTATAGCTTCACAAAACATTGATGAAGTTATCAGGATTATACGTTCATCTGCCGATACAGAGGCTGCGCGTGCTGAGCTATCTGCAAAATTCGGTCTTGACGACGTACAGACTCAGGCAATCGTGGATATGCGACTCAAGCAGCTTACCGGACTTGAGCAAGACAAACTCCGCCAAGCATACAAGGACCTTGAAGACCTCATCGCAAGACTTGAAGCTATTCTTAACAACGATGATGTTTGCCGAGAACTAATCAAGACAGAGCTCCGCGAAGTGATAGATAAATATGGCGATAACCGTAAAACCAAAATTGAATACTTTGCAGGAGACTTTGACGCGAAAGATTTCTATGCTGACGACGACATGATTATCACCATTTCACATATGGGATATATTAAGCGTACAGCACTCACAGAATTCCGCGCTCAAAACCGCGGAGGCGTAGGTTCCCGTGGCAGCAACACTCGCGAAGAAGATTTCATTCAATACATCTATCCTGCATCTATGCACGACGACATATTATTCTTCACACAAAAAGGTCTCGTGTACAAGATGAAGGTATATGAATTACCTGAAGGCGGGAAGAACACAAAGGGTCGTGCTATTCAGAATATGCTCAACATTGAGTCTGATGATTCACTTAATGTAGTAATCAGCTGCAAGCACCTTGATGACGCTGAATTTACCGCCAGCCACAACCTCGTATTCGCAACAGAAAAGGGCATTATTAAGAAGACTTCTCTCACAGAATACGCTCGTATTAACGTCAAGGGCAAGAAAGCAATCCTTCTCCGTGATGGCGACCGCCTTGTAGGTGTAGACCTCACCGACGGAAACTCTGAAATCCTCGTTGCTAACAGAAATGGACGTGCTATCAGATTCCACGAAAGCAAAGTACGCCAAATGGGACGTGTTTCCACAGGTGTTCGCGCTATGAAACTTGACGACGGAGACGACCGTATTATTGGACTCATATGCATGGAGCCTGACGCTAACAAGCACGTTATGGCTATTTCAGAGAAAGGTTTCGGAAAGCGCACTGACCTTGAGGCATACCGCGTCACAAACCGCGGAGGCAAAGGTATCAGAACAATGAACATCACAGACAGAACCGGAAATCTCGTTGCGCTAATGAGCGTCAACGACGACAACGACCTTGTGATAATCAACAAATCCGGTATCACTCTACGTCTACATGTAGCCCAGCTTAGACTTATGGGGCGTTACACTCAGGGTGTAAGACTCATCAATCTTGAAAAACGCGGTGATGAGATTGCCTCTGTTTGTTGCGTTGACGCTGATAATGAAGCCGAAGTGGAGGAAGTAGAAGGACTTCAGGAAGAACTCCCGGAACTCACTGATGAGCAAATCGAAGACGATGTCCAAGATGACGACGCCGACAACGTAGAAGATGCAGATTCTTCTGAATCTGATGAATAAGTTTCTGCTATAACATAAATCTCAGAAAACATCATCAAATAACTTAAGAGATAGAAATAAACAACTAAAACAACTAATAATTAGCACCAAAAATTATGAAAAAACAATTATTTTTAGGGCTTTGTCTCGCAGCAGCTTTCACTGCATCTGCACAGGTAAGCGCAGTAAAAGAAGCTGAAAGAGACGCTAAGGACGGCAACTACGCCGCAGCCATGGAAAAACTGATTCCGGCTTTCACTAACCCTGAGACCGCTCAGGACGTGAAGACATGGTTTACCGCCTCTAAAGCAGGCTTTGACTACTACGACAACCAGTATGCACTCAAAAGCCTCGGTAAAGCTGCCGATGCTAATGCTATGGGTAATGCGCTGATGAAAAGTTACGAGTATGCCATCGTTGCTCTTCCTCTCGATTCTCTTCCTGACGTTAAAGGCAAAGTAAAACCAAAATATTCTAAAAAACTTATTGAAGCAGTTCAGACCCACTACAACGACCTCAACAATGCAGCTATCTTCATGTGGGAAGTAAAGAACTTTCAGGGATGCTACGATGCTTGGGAAATGCTCATCAACCTTCCTTCTAACCCTGTTCTCGGAGCCAATGCTCCTAAGGCTTACCCTGACAGCACACTCTGCGACATCATCTACAATCAGGGTCTTGCAGCTTGGCAGATGGATAGCCTCCAACTTTCTTTAAATTGCTTTGAGAAAGCCATAGCTATGGGCTACAACAAGAAAGAAGTGTTTGACTATGCAATTAACCACGCAGCGCAGCTCCGCGACAACGAAAAAGTATACGCTATCGCAGAACAGGCTTACAAGCTTCATGGACAGGAGAACCCTCTATATCTCCAGCTCATGATTAACGGCAAAATTGAGCACGAGCAATATGCTGAAGCTCGCCAAATGCTTGATGACGCTATTGCTGCTACTCCCGGTGACGCTCAGCTTTACTATGTAAAAGGTATTCTCTTCGAAGCTCAGAAAAACGACGAAGAAGCATACGCAAGCTACGAGAAAGCAGTACAGGTTAATCCGGAACTCGCTCTCGCTCAGTATGCTTTCGGACGTTCAATCTGTAACAAGGCGTACAAAATCAACGACGAGGCCACTTCTCTTTCAAACTCTGAATATCAGAAAGTTCGTGAAGAACAGGTTAACCCAATGTTCCGTCAGGCTGCTGAACACCTTGAAAAAGCCCTTGAGCTTGACCCAGACAACAGCCACGACGTTAGAGTTTACCTCCGCAACATTTACTATAACCTTGGCGACGAAGAAAACCTCAAACGTATTGAACAATTCTAATAAACATCTTTTATAAACTAAAAGAGGGAGTGTGCTCAGCATGCTCCCTCTTTCACTTGTTTGTTCTAAAAGTCTGAAATATTCGCAGATTACTCCACAATTATTGTCTATTGAAGGGATTATCACTACCTTTGCACGTTTATAATTGGTAATTCGTTATGAAAATGAACAATACGTCCACCTCGTGAATTATAAAATAAGCAAATATAATTATGAAACCTCTGATAATCTCACTGATATCGCTAACTATTTTAGCAACATTTACAGCTACTGCACAAGATTCATTAGCCGTGGCTACCGACCCTTTTTACAAACAAGGCATTGTAGGAAAAGTATACAGATACTTTGAAGAAAGTAACGAGGAAAAACCTCAGAAAAAATTTGACATCAGCTTTATCGGTGGTCCCCACTACTCAAATGAAACAAAACTCGGGCTTGGACTTGTGGCAGCAGGCATTTACCGCAATTCACTGACGGACACCATCACTATGCCATCTAAGGTATCGCTGTATTCAGATTTTACCACTACAGGATTCTACCTTGTAGGAATAAAAGGATACCATAACTTTAAGGACAACCGCTTCCGCATTAACTACAAAACGTATTTCTATTCATTCCCAAACAAATATTGGGGCATAGGATATGAAACTGCACGTCACGACTACAATGAAATGGAATATCGTAGAAAGCAGACTAAACTTGATGTAGAAGGGCTTGTACGCATCGGCAGACACATATATATCGGTCCTACTGCTCAGTTTTGCTATATCAGCGGCTCTAAAATCGCAGACTACGCACTGTGGCAAGGACAAAATATGGACATAACGAGCGTTAGTTTAGGACTTGCTGTCTCTTTCGATACT
>CALYOL010000011.1 GCA_945231345.1 uncultured Porphyromonadaceae bacterium | reverse complement strand
CGTTTCTTGCCACAACAGTGCTGTCGCTCCTTATAATCCATACACAAGTTTGTTCGTCTGAATTAAATATAGCAGAAGATGGAATGTTGATGCGTGAATCAATAGACTTATAAGCGAGACTGACAGTTGTGTTCATGCCAGGTGATGGCATAGGCTTTAATCCTGCCGGGATAGCGAAGCGAACCGTGTAAAGTTGGTTTGCATTTGCTTTTGGGGATACGCTGATTAGCGAAAGTGGAGTGTTGCTTTGTGATGCATAATCAAATGATGCTGTGTAGGAAACAACGTCGTTTATGCTCATGTATGTTGCCGCAGGTATGCTAATCTCAATTTCCGGTATTCCGGCGGATATAATACTTACAACCGGCATGCCCGCTGATACTACTGTAGCAGCATCAAATAGGTGTTTCTGCATTTTTCCGTCAAAAGGTGCATAAAGGCGAGTATATTCAAGTTGATTTTTTGCATTCTCGTATTTGGCTGTAATTTGCTGGAGACCATATCGAGCCTTGTCGTAAGCATCGGCTGTGGCAACACTATCTTTGTAAAGGGCAATAATGCGTTCTGCTTCAGCCTTCACTTTACGATATTCTGCTTCTACGGCGTTGAATTGGATTTGGTAGTCGGCAGGGTCTATTTCTGCTATAAGCTGCCCTTTACGGAATGATGCACCTTCCTCAACATGGATTGCACTCAATGTGCCGCTAACCTTAAATCCAAGGTTAACTTCCTGTGCTGCAACTACTTTTCCAGGAAATTCCACACATTCTCCGTTAGCGGCATTGTTGATGGTGAATGTGTGCACATTTGCAGGTTTTTCAACCTTCTGTCTATCGCCACTACATGCTGTAAGCGCCAGTGTAGCAATGTAAATAAAAAGATATTGGATATATTTACGTCTCATATTGCTTTTGTTTTTGCAAAGTTAGCAAATAATGCTATATGTAAATATACCCAATTTCTCACGAAATTGTTCAATTTTCGTGTAAAAAATTCGGAGCGCAATCAATCCTACTTGTTGTGCATTTCGCGGACTTGTCGGAATAGGTGGGTGGCAAATACAAAGTCGTTTATGGCGTCGTTGTCTGCGTGGTATATTGCTTTGCTGTCGCCCACCCAGTCTTTATGACCTTTGTTGATGAATATGATGTTTTCTCCGATGCCGAGAACGGAGTTCATGTCATGGGTGTTGATGATAGTAGTGATGTTATACTCGTGAGTGATATCGCTGAGGAGCTCGTCAATTAGTATGGAGGTTTTAGGGTCGAGACCTGAGTTCGGTTCGTCGCAGAAGAGGTATTTAGGGTTAAGGGCGATGGCGCGTGCGATAGCTACGCGTTTTTGCATACCTCCTGAAATCTCTGATGGATATTTGTTTTCAGCACCGGAGAGATTTACTCGGCTAATGCAGAACATTGCGCGCTCAACCATTTCTTCCCTGCTCTTGTTTGTAAACATTACAAGTGGGAACATTACGTTGCCTAATACCGTTTCTGAGTCGAAAAGCGCTGACCCTTGGAACAGCATACCTATTTCTTTGCGGATTTCCTTTATTTGTTTTTGGTTCATCTTCATGAGGTCTCTACCGTCGTAAAGAATTTCTCCGACTTCAGGGCGGATAAGCCCTATTATAGACTTCATGAGCACAGTCTTTCCGCTACCGCTCTGTCCGATAATGAGGTTAGTCTTACCGGTGTAAAAGGTTGCGCTTACGTCGTGGAGGATAGTCTTGTCTTCAAACGACTTTGTGATGTTTTTTACCTCAATCATTGCAGTAACAGTTTAGTGAGAATAACGTCAAATAAAAGGATAAGTATGCTACTTGTCACCACAGCGTTTGTGCTTGCCTTGCCAACTTCTAAAGCACCGCCCTTGATATAGTAGCCAAAGTAAGAAGAGATGCTGGCGATGATAAATGCGAAAAAGAAGCATTTGATTATACCATACCATACATACCATTCATTAAATAGGGCTTGAAGCCCATATATAAATTTGCTGAGGCTAATCATATCGGTGAATATTGCCACACAACATCCTCCGAAAAGAGATGTCCCTATACAGAATATTACGAGTACAGGCATAAAGAGTACGAAAGCCACAATTTTAGGCAAAACAAGGTAGTTTGCGGAATTTACACCCATTATCTCCAGAGCATCTATCTGCTCAGTCACTCTCATTGTGCCAATTTCAGAGGCTATGTTAGAGCCTACTTTCCCGGCAAGGATAAGGCAGAGGATAGAGTTTGAAAACTCCAGCAACACGATGTCTCGCGTGGCGAGCCCAACAGTATAAGCGGGCATAAGAGGTGATGTTGTGTTCATCTGCATCTGTATAGTGCACACAGCACCCATGAAGATGGAAATGATTATTACAAGAGGAATTGAGTCAATGCCGAGCTTTGATATTTCCTGTACAGTGCGTTTAAAGAATACGCTCCACCTGTCAGGCAAGCTGAATATCCTGCTTATGAAGAGGCAGTATTGTCCAGTAGAACTGAGTGTTGAATTAATCCACATTATATGCGTCGTTTTATTTGTTTCTGTCTGCAAAGTTACGTTTTTTTTGGCAGTTTTAGGCTATGTGAAACAGATATTGAGGTCAAATTTGCCAATAATTTAGCAAAAAACACGAATTTTTGTGTCAATACCAATATTTTTTTGTAATTTCGTGGTCGGAAAATATTCTATTAACCGAAAATATAGTATCAGACCATGATTGTCATAGGAATTGCCGGAGGAACCGGCTCGGGTAAAACGACAGTAGTAAACAAGATTATCGACAGTTTTCCTGCCGGAGAAGTATCAGTAATCCCACAGGATTCTTATTATAAGGATTCAAGTCATATTCCGCCGGAGGAACGCTCTAAGATAAATTTTGATGAGCCTGACGCTATTGAGTGGACTCTGCTTGTCGACCACCTTGAGAAATTGAAGAGGGGTGAGACCATAGAGATGCCTACATACTCATATATCACTTGCACGCGACAGCCGGAAACAGTCACAGTTCATCCTACAGACGTTGTAATCGTAGAGGGTATTCTTGTTCTTACAGACCCTGTATTACGCAATATGATGGATATAAAGTGCTTTGTAGATGCTGATGCAGACGACCGCCTTATCCGTGTCATAGCTCGTGACTGCGTGGAGCGCGGACGTACTCCTGAAATGGTGATAAATCGCTACCAAGACGTTCTGAAGCCTATGCATATGCAGTATATTGAGCCGTCTAAGCGTTTTGCAGACCTTATTATTCCACAGGGCGGAACTAATACTGTTGCTATTGCCTTGCTCACTGACTATATTGACGGACGACTTACAAAACTGAATGGCAGAAGATAATTTTCTAAACGACGAATTTATAATTTCAATTATAGATTTGTCTTTGTGGAGAAGATTATTTATTTGCAGAATAATTTGACAAACGAGTAATGGAGGAGAAACAGGTATTACGCACTGATAATCTTGTTAAGAAATATGGTAAGCGAACTGTAGTAAATCACGTTTCTATTGACGTGAAGCAGGGAGAAATTGTAGGCTTGCTCGGTCCTAACGGCGCAGGCAAGACTACTACTTTTTATATGACCACAGGACTTATCACACCAAACCAGGGGCAAATATTTCTTAATGACCAGAATATCACGAAGTATCCAGTGTATAAGCGTGCGCAGATAGGTATTGGCTATCTTGCCCAGGAGGCATCTGTGTTCCGTAAGCTGTCTGTTGAAGATAATCTACGAGCAGTGCTTGAAATGACAACTCTTTCGCCTGATGAGCAGAATGAGAAACTTGAAAGCCTTATCAGTGAGTTTAGCCTTGAAAAGGTGCGCAAAAATCTTGGCGACAGTCTTTCCGGGGGAGAGAGACGTCGTACTGAGATTGCACGTTGCCTCGCCATAAGTCCTAATTTTATTATGCTTGACGAGCCTTTTGCCGGTGTAGACCCAATATCAGTAGAGGAGGTTCAGACTGTTATTTACAGGCTAAAAGAGAAGAATATCGGCATTCTTATCACAGACCATAATGCCCCGGAGACTCTTAGTATCACAGACCGTGCGTATCTGCTGTTTGAAGGTAAGATTTTATTTCAAGGAACGTCAGAAGAATTGGCGGAAAATCCTATAGTGCGAGAGAAATATCTTGGTCGCGGTTTTGTGTTCCATCGTAAAACATTTAACTTTGACTAAAAAGTGAGGCGAGCATTTTGTAATGTGCTGAAAAATCACTAAATTTGCACTCTGAATTTTGGAAAGGCTCTGTCAAGGGCTTTTTCTGCGTAGAAAAAAATAATAAATAATACAATACATAGAAATCAATTATGAACGTAAGTTTAGAAAAAGTCGGTGAATTGTCCGGCAAAATCGTGGTAAACGTTGTAAAGGACGATTACGCAAAGGAATTTGACAAACAAATTAAGGAAATCGGAAGAACACATAATTTCCCAGGTTTCCGTCCGGGTCATGTGCCTGCAGGTATGGTAATCCGCCGCTTTGGTCGTGATGTAAAGAGCGATATCATCAATAACGCAGTATATAAGGAAGTAGTAAAGTTTATTGAAGAGAATAAGCTTCCACTCCTCGGTCAGCCAATGCCTGTAGAGGTGAAAGAAATCACTATGGAGCAGGCAGATTTCACTTTTGAGTATGAAATCGGTATGTCTCCTGAGATTAACATTGACCTTACAGCAGAGACAATGCCATTTTACACTATCACAGTTTCAGATGAAATGGTAAAAGAGCAGGATGCTGCACTCCGTGAACGTTTCGGTGCCCAAGTTCAAGGTGAAGAGGTCACCGAAAAGGCT
Organism: uncultured Porphyromonadaceae bacterium; assembly: GCA_945231345.1. GTDB lineage: Bacteria > Bacteroidota > Bacteroidia > Bacteroidales > Muribaculaceae > CAJUPY01. The sequence goes on along the minus strand of CALYOL010000011.1, from coordinate 15,038 downwards.
GTAGTAAAGGGTACTATTCAGGAACTTGATGCTGACGGAAAAATTAAGGAGGGAGAAGATGCTATCCAGGTAGTTGATGGTTCACTATTCCCTTATTATTTTTCAAACAAGGAAGAGGCTGCTAAGTTTGCAGGCAAAAAGGTTGGTGATAAAGTAGTGTTTAATCCTGCAGCTACATGCGATGGCAATGCTGCTGAATTAGCTTCAATGCTACGAGTAAGCCAGGAACAGGCTGCTGCAATTACATCAGATTTTGAATTTGCTATTGCTGAAATTACAGTTGTTAAACCTGCAGAAAATGGCGAAGAATTCTTTAACAACGCTTTCGGAAAAGACAATGTAAAGAATGAAGAGGAATACATTGAAGCTATCAAGAAAATGATTGCAAACCAGCTTGCTCCAAACAGTGAAACTCTCTTCCGCATTCAGTCTGAGAAGCAGCTTGTAGAAAAATACGGCAACGTTGAGCTTCCTGTTGAGTTCCTTAAGAAGTGGCTTGTAGCAACAAACAAGGAGTTGACAGCAGAAAATATTGATGCAGAGTTTGAAAAGATGCTTCCTTCACTTAAGTGGGAAATAATCAAGGGTAAACTTGAAGAAGCACTTGAAATTAAGGTTGAAGAAGCAGATATGCTTTCATTTGCTAAGATGATTGCGGCACAGCAGTTTGCACAGTATGGTATGACAGGTCTTACAGATGATATCTATGAGGACTATGCAAAGCGTATGCTTGAGGATAAGAACTATCGTAGCCGTATTTTCGACGATGTAGTTAACAGTAAGCTCTTCCGCGCTATCCAGGCTAAAGTAAACCTTGATAAGAAGGATGTAACACTTGATGAGTTCAAGGCTGTTGCTGAAGAAGCTCAGAAATAATATTCGATTTTGATAAATTGATTTAGGGATTCGCATTAACGCGAGTCCCTTTTTTGTGCATCGTAGCGACGTAAATGTGTGCGCTAAATAAAGATGTCTTTAGGGTAGGTGATGTCGTGAAGAAATAGTGCATTACCCGGCATTGAAGTGCCTGCCTCACATCGGTTTTTGCGGTCAATGATAGCCTGGAAATCCGGGATAGTGATTTTGTGTCTCCCCACGTCTACGAGTGTTCCCACTACCGCTCGAACCATATTCCGGAGGAAGCGGTTTGCTGTGATAATAAAAACATATCCATCTGTGTCTGTACGGGGTACCCACTCGGCATGTGTTACGTTGCAGATGTTAGTATATGCGTCGGTGTGGAGCTTTGCGAAAGATGTAAAGTCGTCTGTATGGAGCAGTATTTCAGCAGCGCGGTTCATCAAGTCGTAATCAAGTCCTGATGGGGCTTGCCAGCTGAGGGGATAGATAAATGGTGACTTTGCCGTGTGTGAATAGTAATGGTAAGTGCGCGAGATGGCGTCGAAACGAGCGTGAGCGTCATCTCGGACTGGTATAATGTCGTAAATGGCTATGTCTTTGCCAAGGATTGCGTTAAGTCCGCTGATGAGTTTAGGCTTGAAGTCTTGTGTGATAGGTTCAGAGTCGAAATGGGCGTACATGCAAGAGGCATTAACTCCTGCGTCTGTACGCCCGGCTCCTACTATCTCCGTCTGTTTACGGAGTATTTTAGTGAGTGCGTCTTCAATACATTCTTGCACGGAGATATCATTTGGCTGACGTTGCCAGCCATGATATTTGCTTCCGTTATATGCAAGATGAATGAAGTATCGCATGGATTATTCTCTTTCGAGGTAAGTGTAGCCGTAAAGTCCTGAGCGGTAGGTGGAGAGAAATTCTCGACCTTCTTCCGGTGTGATAATACCTGCTTTCATTGAAGCGGTGACCCATGTTTCAACATTTCTAACGAGCTTTTTAGGATTGAATTGGACATAGTCGAGAACGTCTGAAACGGTTTCGCCCTCAAAGACTTGGTCAATCTCGTAGTGGTCATCGTAAACATCGATATGTACAGCATTTGTGTCACCAAAAAGATTGTGCATATCACCGAGAATTTCCTGATAAGCACCAACGAGGAATACGCCGATGTAATATGGTTCACCAGGTTTAAGAGTGTGAACTGGAATTGAATGAGCCGAGCCGTGGTCTGAGATAAAGTTAGCTATTTTCCCGTCAGAATCACAGGTGATGTCTTGGAGTGTGGCTTCCTTAGTCGGTTTCTCGTCGAGGCGAGAGATAGGGATTATTGGGAATATTTGGTCAATAGCCCAGGAGTCTGGCAATGACTGGAAGAGAGAGAAATTACAGAAATACTTGTCCGGGGTCATTTTGCTGATTTTGCGCATTTCCTCAGGTGGGTGTTTCATGGAAGAGGCAAGTTCCCCAACTTCTCTCGCAATAGACCAGAAAAGCTTTTCCATCATAGCACGGCTGCGGATGTCAAGGAGTCCGAGGGAGAAAAGGTCGAGTGCTTCTTCACGTATTTGCAGTGCATCGTGCCAACTTTCAAACATATTTTGGTTGTTGAGGTTGTCCCAAATCTGATATAGCTCACGGATGAGTTCGTGGTCTGAATCAGAGGCTTCCTCATTGTCTTTCCAGATAGGGAGTGTTGTAGTTTCAAGGACTTCAAAAACGAGGATAGAGTGGTGTGCGGTGAGAGAGCGACCACTTTCGTTTATTATGTTAGGCTGCTTTATGTTGTTTTTCTCGCAGGCATCTACGAGCGTATAAACGGCGTCGTTTGCATATTCCTGAATGGAATAATTCATGCTACTTTCGTTTGCTGAGTTTCGTGTACCATCGTAGTCTACACCGAGTCCCCCGCCAATGTCTACAAAGTCTATGTCAAAGCCGAGTTTAGTGAGTTGTACATAGAATTGCATAGCCTCTCGGAGGGCGTTTTTGATACGTCGTATTTTTGTGATTTGGCTGCCGATATGGAAGTGGATAAGTTTAAGGCAATCTTTCAGTTCACGTCGTTCCATAAAGTCTAATGCTTCAAGGAGTTCGCTGGAGTTAAGTCCAAATTTGCTTTGGTCTCCTCCACTCATTTCCCATTTACCGGAGCCGCTTGAAGAAATTTTAATGCGAATGCCGATATTTGGCTTTATTTTCAGCCTTTTTGATATGTCGGCAATTAGTCGTAGCTCATTAAGCTTCTCCACAACGAGATAAATTCTGCGACCCATTTTCTGTGCGAGGAGCGCGAGTTCGATGTAGCTTTCGTCCTTATATCCGTTGCAGATGATTAGTGCGTTGTCTGCGATGTTAGTGGCGAGAACGGCGTGAAGTTCCGGTTTAGAGCCAGCTTCAAGTCCGATGTTGAATTTGTTTCCGTGTGATACAATTTCTTCTACGACCGGTCTCATTTGGTTAACCTTGATAGGGTAGATGATGTAGTTTTTGCCGGTGTAGTTGTATTGCTCGGAAGCGTTTTTAAAGCATTTTGAGATTTTCTCAACTCTGTTGTCAAGAATATCAGGGAAACGGAGAAGTACCGGGCTACTGATGTCTCTAACCTGAAGCTCGTCCATCACGTCCTTAAGGTCTACAGGGAAAGAATCTTCACGAGGAGTTACAGTGACATGCCCTTTATCGTTGATAGAGAAGTATTTAAGTCCCCAGCCGTTTATGTTGTATAGTTCAGCGCTATCTTCAACACGCCATTTTCTCATTTCAGTATCGTATTTATGTTTATTTGTTAATATTCAGTTAGTTGTGGGTAAGAGGTGAGTAGTCTTTAGAATATCTAAGCTGCTGGCTCACATAGTCTTCGCCATGTAAAATCTTTACGTCTGTCACGTTGCCTGCTTCGTCTTTTACAAGAGTGTAAGTAGGATTTACAAATCCGCGATATGGAGGAATGTCGAGGTGAGAATATCTATCGAGGACTTCAGCATGTAGGCTTGGGTCAATGCGGACAGCATATTGCTCTACAAGCTGTCTTCCAGCCTCATAGTCGCCGGTGCTCTTTATTCGTTGAATCTCGCCAAGGAGCTGACCGAAAAGATTTCGTAGTTTGTCGTAGTCGTTAATCTTGATGTATGTTTTGTCTCCAATTTTGACGAGTTCAATTACGTTTTCGGCTTTTCCATGTTCATAACACCACTCAGCTATGAGCTTTCTGTTACGCATGTGGGCTTCTTCTACGTCTTTTCCCGGTTCAATTCTTACGAGCTGAGTCATGTATCCGTTAAGGATATATTTGTAGTATTCGGCTTTGTAAGCTTCAGGGTTGTCAATCAGACCAAGCTCTACGAGTTTTGGGTCAGCGAGGTAATATAGAGCGAAGAGGTCAGCGCGAGTTTCTTCGAGAGTAGAGCCGTGAGCTTTCATGGCGTTAGGGTCAACACCAGGAAGCAGACGACCTGAGCCGTGTCCGAGGCACTCGTGGAGGTCTGTGTGGAGATTGTCAGTGATAAAGAGATATTTTTCCATAAGGTCACGAGTCTCTTGGTCAATAACAAATTCTTCACTGAAACCATTTCCCTGGCTCGCAGCGTCGTATGCCTGAGTGATGTTTTCGATTGTTACTGATTTAGAACCGTGCATAGCACGAATCCAGTCTGCGTTCGGAAGGTTTATTCCGATAGGAGTAGCGGGATATGAGTCTCCTGCGAGGATAGCTGCAGTGATAACTTTAGCTGATACGCCTTTTACAACAGGTTTGCGGAATTGCGGGTCGATTGGAGCCCGGTCTTCAAACCACTGTGCATTTGCAGATAGGACTTCAGTGCGTTGTGATGCAGCCTCATTTTTAAAGTTTACGATGGATTCCCATGCTCCACGCATACCCAGTGGGTCACCATAGTTTTCTATGAAACCATTTATGAAATCCACTTTTGAGAATGTATCACCAGCCCAGATGATAGAGTAGTTGTCAAATTCTTTCAGGTCACCGGTTTTATAGTATTTTACGAGTGATGCGATAGTGGCACGTTGAGTTTCGTTATCTGCATATTGTGCAGCTTTCTCGAGGTTCTCAACGATTTTTGAGATAGCTTCGGAGTAAAGTCCGCCAATCTTATAAGTCTGTTCTACTATCTGTCCGTTTTCCTTGACGAGCTTAGAGTTTAGCCCGTAAGAGATAGGTGTAGCATCTTTGGGGTCTTTCATAGCATCGTAAAAAGTCTCTACTTCAGCCTGAGTAACGCCTTCGTAAAGATTGCAGGCAGAAGTAGTGATAAGGTCCACCCCTTCAGCCTGGTTAACTCGCTTAGCCATGAAGGCAGGGTCGAAGATAAGACGTAATAGAGTGTCGTAATCAGCTGTTTTAGATGCCTCAGGCACTATACTATCAAAGAACCCGCGTGAAAATTCAGGAGTGAATTTGTCCATGGAGTAGTGGTGGTGTACTCCGTTACCAAACCAAACCTGTTTGCAGTATTTTTCAAAGGCAACAAATTGAGGATTTGCCTTATCTCCACTGTATGCGGTGTAAGTGTTCTCGAGGAGCTGTCGCAGTGCGAGGTTGTATTTGCAGTTTTGATCCCACATAATGTCGCGACCATAAAGTGCTGCTTCTGTGAGGTAATAAACGTATAGTTTTTGGTTTAGTGTGAGAGTCTCAAAGTCCGGCACTTGGTAACGCAGGACCTCGATGTCTGCGAAACGGTCAACTACATATTTGAAGTCGTCTTGTTTTGCTATCATTGTTGAAGACATTGATGCAGCGAGGAGAAATGCTGCGGTTTTGTTTATGATTGACATAGTGGATATATTTGTAAAAGAGTTATTCTACATAAAGGATTAATCCTTTCAGGTATTCACCTTCAGGGTGATAGATGTTAATAGGATGGTCTGCCGGCTGTGTGAGCTGGTGAAGAATACGCACCTTTCGCCCTGTCTGCGCGGCGGCGGAGAATACGGCGAGACGGAATTGCTCTTTAGTGACAGCCTGTGAACATGAGAATGTGAATAGGATGCCTCCATGAGCGATTTTGCTAAAAGCCTGGGCATTGATGCGCTGATAGCCGCGGAGAGCGTTTTTTAGTGCACTGCGGTGTTTAGCGAAGGCCGGAGGGTCGAGAATTATGAGGTCATAGGCGTCTTTTTCCATGTTTTCAAGGAACTTGAAAGCGTCTTCTGCGAATGCTTTGTGTCTTGCGTCTGTGGGAAAATTTAGCTGCACGTTTTGTTCTGTGAGTGAAACAGCTTTTGCTGAAGAATCGACAGAGTGGACGAGTGTTGCACCGCCACGCATGGCATAAAAAGAGAAACCACCTGTATAACAAAACATATTCAGGACGCGTCGTCCGGCAGAATAGTGCTCAAGCAGGCTTCTGTTGTATCGTTGGTCTACAAAAAAACCTGTTTTTTGTCCTTTGAGCCAATCAACGTAGAAAAGGAGCCCATTTTCACGAGCAATATTAGTGTCGAACTTGCCAATTATGTAATCGTTTACAGGGTCAAGCTGTGCCTTGAAAGGAAGAGTGGTTTCGGACTTGTAATAAACGTTTTTAATTTCAAGCCCGTCAAGGTGAGTTAAGGCTTCTGCAATCATTTTCCTGTGATAGTGCATGCCAGGTGAGTGAGCTTGCAGAACCGCCGTGTTACCATATACGTCAATTACGAGTCCGGGGAGGAAATCCCCCTCGCCATGTACGAGTCGGAATGCGGTGTTGTCTTCACGGAGCAATTTTAGTGCTATTCTCAGATTTAGAGCCTCCTGTAGGCGTTCAGCATAAAAGTTTTGGTCGATTGTGCGGTCGCTGAAATCAAGTATTCGGACAGAGATGCTTCCTATCTGGAAGTGTCCTGTACCTATGAGTTCACCCTCCGCAGTTATTACCCTTACCACGTCACCTTCTTCGATGCCTTCGTCAATATGATGAATTGCGCCGGAAAAGACCCAAGGGTGATAGCGACGAAGCGAGTCTTCTTTTCCTCGCTTTAGGTATATATTCTTAAGTTCCATTATTTGATGAAGAATCGGTATATGTCGTTAGCATTAGCGTATATGAGCAGAGCGAAAAGCAGAGCCATACCAACCATTTGTGCATATTCGAGAACTTTGAGGCTTGCTGGTTTACCTGTAATCATTTCCCAAAGAACAAACATAATGTGTCCGCCGTCAAGTGCGGGGATTGGTAGGATGTTCATGAATGCAAGGATTACGGAGAGGAATGCAGTGATTTCCCAAAACATTAGCCAGCTCCATTTCTCCGGGAAAAGGCTGCCGATAGCTCCAAAACCGCCCACGCTCTGTGCACCCTCCTTAGTGAAGATGTACTTGAGTGATGAAACGTAAGCAACGAGTTTGCTGCAACCGTCGCTGATGCCTTTAGGAAATGACTCAAAGAAGCCATATTCACGGATGTTAACTTTGTAAATGTCTGTTGGCATCTTGAACGTAAATCCGAGTTTACCACCTTCTGTAGGTGTAGCAGTGAGAGATAATTCCTTCTCGTTTCTTAGCACCTTGATTGTGCACTCTTTACCCGCCATGGCTTGAAGCGCGGGCATAAACTCGGTGTAAGATGGAGTGGGAGTCTCTCCAATGGCTATGATATGGTCGCCTGGTTGTAATCCTGCTTTTTCAGCAGGGTCACCGGGCATAATCTGGTTAGCAATAACAGGTAGTCGGTAAGACATGAACATTTTTTTGTCCGCTATCTTGAGGATAAAATTCTCAGGTATTGCGATAGCTACAGTATCATTGCCACGAAGCACAGTAACTTCCTTAGCCTCAATGAGCTGCATGATAGAGTTGTCGTCTCCAGCAGATAGCTGTTTACCGTCAGCGGTGAGTGGAATATCACCATTTTGGAAGCCGATAGCTTGTGCTTCAGGAATAAAGTCCATACCGGCATAAGCGTCGGTGTATTCGATGTATTTTTCTCCCCAGCCGAAAGCGATGCCGGCGTAGATGAGAATGGCGAGTATGAAGTTGAACAGAACACCACCTACCATAACGAAAAAGCGTTGCCATGCAGGTTTCGCCATAAAGTCGGTAGGATGTATAGTTTCTTTAACCTGGTTCGTGTCCATTCGCTCGTCAATCATACCACCGATGCTGACGTATCCGCCCAGCGGAAGCCATCCGATGCCATATATAGTGTCGCGCCAAGAGGCTTTAGCTTTGCTTTCTTTTATTTCCTTGATTCGGGCTTCTTCTTCCTCGTCTGTAAGGTTTCGGCAAAAGAAATTCCACTTGCCGGTGCGGGGATTGTATCTGACGAGTGAGAAGTAAGGGTTGAAAAATAGGTAAAATTTTTCAGCTCGTATACCGAAGATACGAGCGAAGATGTAGTGTCCAAATTCGTGGATTATAACGAGCAGGGAGAGTGCTGCTACGAGTTGTACTGCTTTGATGAGAAATGTCTCCATTTTGTTTTAGTGAGTAGTGAATAGAGTAATATTGCTGAAGTGTGGAATACTTAGCTACACCAGCTAATAGAATTAAATTTTAAGTGATTACAAATTTCTTGTGCTACAGTGCGAGCTTCTGTATTAGAAGCCACGTAATCGTCGTAAGTTGGGTGGTCTATGCGTGACGCTTTGCTAAGAGTCTGCATGATAGTGTTATGAATGTCAGTAAAACGGATGGTTCCGTCAAGAAAAGCCTTGACCGCAATTTCATTAGCCGCATTTATCACGCAAGCAGTGTTACCGCCCATTTCAAGAGCATATTTGCCTAATGTGATGCAAGGGAAGCGTTCTTCGTCTGGTTTCTCGAAAGTGAGGGTGGGGTATTGTGTGAAATCGAGCGGAGAGTCGCTTGTGTTTAGCCTTACAGCTTCTCCCAGTGCATATCGAATAGGAAGTCTCATGTCGGGGACTCCAAGCTGTGCTTTGACGGCGCCGTCGCAAAATTCAACCATCGAGTGGACAATAGACTGTGGGTGAACGATAGCGGTGATTTGGCTTGGTGCTACGTCGAACAGCCAACGAGCTTCAATGATTTCAAAAGCCTTGTTAAGCATTGTTGCGCTGTCTATCGTGATTTTGCGCCCCATGCTCCAGTTGGGGTGGTTGAGCGCATCACTGACAGTGGCGCGAGCGATTTGTTCACGCGAGAATGTGCGGAAAGGTCCACCTGAAGCGGTGATGATGATTTTGCGAATGGTGTCACGTTTTTCACCGACGAGGCACTGATAAATTGCAGAGTGCTCAGAGTCGATAGGGAGTAGAGAGGATTTGCTTTTGCAGATAGCGTCTGTCACAATGTCACCAGCCACAACAAGAGTTTCCTTATTGGCGAGTGCAATCTGCTTACCAGCTCTGATGGCGCGGAGAGTAGGAGCGAGTCCGCTGTATCCGACTGTTGCTGTCACGACGGTTTCAAAGAGGTCGCTTTCCATAGCGTCGTTTATGGCGGCTTGCCCTGCGGCAGTCTTTATGCCCAGTGGTGTAAGAGCCTCATTAAGAGCATTATATTTGCTTTCATCGGCGATAATGGCAAGTGCCGGACGATGACAAATAGCTTGGCGAATCAGGTCATCAACACGACTTCCTGCCACAAGAATGGTGGCGTGGAAACGGTCTGGATATTGGCTGATTACGTCAAGAGTTTGACACCCAATAGAGCCGGTGCTACCGAGAATTGCTATATTTTTAGTCTTCACATTCGTTGTCTTTTGTGTATATGAGCGCAAAGTTACGAAAAAAATATGAAATAGGAAAGTCAGAATCTGCCAAAATGTCAGTATTTCATTTTTGGCACGCGATTTGAGATATAAGCGGTCAGAAAATAAAAAAATTACTACTATGAATTTCAACAGTTTTACAACCAAGTCACAAGAGGTCATCCAAAAGGCTGTGGATATCACACGCCAGAATGGACAGCAACAGATTGAGCCGGTACACCTGCTGAAAGCAGTAATCTCAGAAGGTGAGTCTGTTGTGAAATTCCTCTTTCAAAAGACCGGCGTCAGCCTTAACGCTGTAACTGCGAAGGTTGATGATGAGATTCGCCGTCTGCCAAAAGTGTCAGGAGGCGACCAGTATTTCAGCCGCGATGCAGAAGGCGTGCTGAATAAGGCTGTGGACCTTGCACAGAAGCAAGGAGACCAGTTTGTATCAGTGGAGACAATGCTGCTTTCCATCCTTGTTTCTTCTACGTCAGCCGCCACAATCCTCAAGGACAATGGTATGACTCAAGCAGACCTCACTGCCGCCGTAGGAGAGCTCCGCAAAGGCAAAAACGTGACCGACCAGGGTGCAGAGGATACTTATAACGCACTATCAAAATATGCGATAAACCTGAATGAGCGAGCACGTGCCGGCAAGCTTGACCCGGTAATAGGACGTGATGATGAGATACGTCGCGTGCTACAAATCCTGTCACGACGCACAAAAAACAATCCAATGCTTGTAGGTGAACCCGGTACAGGTAAGACTGCAATTGCAGAAGGACTTGCACAGCGAATTGTGAGGGGAGATGTGCCAGAAAACCTGAAGTCAAAGCAGGTGTTCTCGCTTGATATGGGAGCACTTGTTGCCGGAGCGAAATATAAGGGTGAATTTGAAGAGAGACTGAAGGCTATCGTTAACGAAGTGACGCAAAGCGACGGTGAGATAATCCTCTTCATAGATGAAATTCACACACTTGTGGGAGCCGGTAAAGGTGAGGGAGCCATGGACGCTGCCAATATCCTTAAGCCTGCACTTGCCCGAGGCGAACTCCGGAGCATTGGTGCAACGACCCTTGACGAGTATCAGAAATATTTTGAGAAAGACAAGGCACTGGAACGACGATTCCAGAAAGTGATGGTAGATGAACCGGATACAGCGAGTGCAATAGCCATACTACGAGGATTGAAAGAAAGGTATGAAAACCACCATAAAGTCCGTATCCGTGATGAGGCTATTATAGCCGCAGTTCAGCTTTCTGAGCGATATATCACAGACCGTTTCCTTCCTGATAAGGCAATAGACCTAATCGACGAAGCTGCGTCCAAACTTCGTTTGGAGATAGATTCACTTCCTGTAGAGCTTGATGAGATAATCAGAGACATCGCGCAAAAGGAGATTGAACGCGAAGCTATCAAGCGAGAGGGTGACACCGAAAAGGTGGCAGAAATAGAAAAAGACCTTGCACAGATGCGCGAACAGCAATCAGCTCTCACCGCAAAGTGGAAAGCCGAGAAGGAACTCCTCAATTCAATCCAGCAGAACAAGAGCGACATAGAACAGCTAAAGTTTGAAGCGGAGCGTGCAGAAAGAGAAGGCGACTATGCGAAGGTTGCAGAAATACGGTATTCAAAAATACTGCAGAAACAAAACGAAATTACTTCGTTGCAAGCGAAACTCCATGACATGCAGGGTGAAAGTCCGATGATAAAGGAGGAAGTAGATGCAGAAGATATTGCAGACGTAGTATCACGCTGGACAGGCATCCCGGTCAATAAGATGGTTCAGAGTGAAAAAGACAAGCTTCTTCATCTGGAGGAAGAACTGCACAAGCGAGTAATAGGACAGGATGAGGCAATCTCAGCCATTGCGGATGCAGTGCGCCGTAGCCGAGCAGGACTAAACGACCCACGACGCCCTATAGGGAGCTTTATCTTCCTCGGTACTACCGGCGTAGGTAAGACGGAGCTTGCCAAGGCACTCGCAGAATATCTGTTTGATGATGAAAATATGATAACCCGAATAGATATGAGTGAATATCAGGAAAAGCATTCAGTCAGCCGTCTTGTAGGAGCGCCTCCGGGATATGTAGGTTACGACGAGGGAGGTCAACTCACAGAGGCTGTCAGACGCAAACCGTATTCAGTAGTGCTATTTGATGAGATAGAGAAAGCGCATCCTGATGTGTTTAATATTCTGCTGCAAGTACTTGATGACGGTCGACTCACGGACAATAAAGGTCGTCTTGTAAATTTCAAGAATACGATTATCATCATGACTTCAAATATGGGTAGCAATGTGATACGTGAGAACTTTGAGAAAATTACGCCTGAGAACCGTGTACAAGTTCTTGAAGAAACAAAGGAAGAGGTATTAGAACTGCTTAAACAAAATATCCGTCCTGAATTTCTAAACCGTATAGACGAGACTATTATGTTTACGCCACTCAGTAGAGATGAAATCCTCGATGTGGTACGTCTGCAAATAGAGTCAGTCAAGAAAATGCTTGCTACAAATGACATAACACTTGATGTTACTCCTGCAGCACTTTCATTCCTTGCTGACGAGGGTTTTGACCCCCAGTTTGGAGCACGTCCTGTAAAGCGAGTTATCCACAGGCTCATCCTGAACCGCCTGTCAAAGGATATTCTTGGACAAAAGGTTACACGAGAACGTCCGATAATAATTGACTATGACGGCACAGAACTTACGTTTAGGAACTAAATCCATAATCAATTGACTCAAATGCGCAGAGTCTTCACGGCTTTGCGCATTTTTTTGACTATAAATTTCAGTAAAAACATTGCAGTGTGCGGAAAATGTTGTATTTTTGTAGAATATTTAATCAAACGTTTGACTAATGACGAGAAACATCATCTCAACACTACTTTCAGGCATCATCTTGATGTCTTTAACTGCTTGTGGCGGAGCGAAATTAGCTACTGCAGACGAGCAATATGAACGTGGAGAGTATTATGACGCATCAAAAACATACCGCAAAGTATACAATAAGCTAACAAAGCGCGAAGAAAGGCCACAGCGCGGCGAAGTTGCATTTAAAATGGGACTCTGCCACGACAAACTTAGTCAGAGTGCAAGAGCATCCGCGGCTTTTCAAAATGCTATAAGGTATGAGTATGCCGACAGTACGGCATACCTTCTTTTGGGCAAAAATCTTCAGGCAGAAGCTAAATACGCACAGGCAATAGAGGCTTATTCCCGATATCTGGAATTTAAGGAAACAAATGCGAACAAACAGTCGCGTCGCTTTGCAGAAAATGGTATTGCAGGCTGCAGGCAGGCAATAGCAAGTAAGGGTGAAAAGACGCGATATGTGGTTAAGAACGCAAAGCTATTTAATTCTCGTCGTTCAGATTTTGCTCCAATGTATTTCGACAAGAGCTATGATAAACTGTATTTCACAACGACTACCGAAAAGGTTCTTGGTGACAAGCGCAGCGAAATCACCGGCATGAAGAAGAGTGACATATGGGTAGCGACTAAGAATGAAAACGGCGAATGGCAGCGTCCTGAAGCTGTAGAAGGTGAATTGAATACGGAACTTGACGAAGGAATAGTATCGTTTTCGCCAGATGGTTCCACAATGTATCTCACAAAAGCTCGTCGTGAACCAAATGCATCAACGGCTGTGGAAATATACACATCCACACGCAGCGACGCACAGTGGGGTGCAGCGCAAAAGTATGAAATCACAGCCGATACACTTTCGTCTTACGGACATCCGGCAGTTTCGCCAGATGGTGCATGGCTTTATTTTTCATCAGATATGCCCGGAGGCAGTGGTGGAAAGGATATATGGCGAGTAAATCTAAAAGAGCGTGTAGGCTCGCTTGAAAATCTTGGTGAATTTATCAATACACCGGGTGACGAGATGTTTCCATATGTCCGTCAGGATAGCCTTCTATACTTTGCCTCAGATGGACACCCCGGCTATGGTGGACTTGATATATTCCGAGCACGCAAGACAGAATCCGGTGGCTGGCTGGTGGAGAATATGGGACAGCCTGTAAATTCCTCTGCGGATGATTTCGGAATAACGTTTGGAGCGGGAGAGACAGGTTTTTTCAGCAGTAACCGCGGCGATGGACGAGGATATGACCATATCTACTCATTTGAGTTGCCAGACCTGAAGATAATGATTTCAGGCTGGGTCTTGGATAAAGATGAAGAGCCAGTGCCCAATGCAGTTATACGCATAGTAGGAAACGATGGCTCAAATCAGAAGCAGGTGGCACGAAACGACGGAAGTTTTAGTTTTCCGCTTCAACGAGGAGTATCGTATGTGATGCTTGCAGGCGCAAAAGGCTATCTAAATGGAAAGCAGGAATTTACTGCAGACAATGCAGAAGAAGATGCGGAATACTTCATAGATTTCATTCTGGCATCTATTAACAAGCCTGTAGTGATAGAGAATATTTTCTATGACTATGACAAGGCAACGCTACGACCAGAAAGCAAGACTGCACTTGACGAAATGGCGCAAATCATGCGTGACAACCCAAATATCACGATAGAAATGGCATCGCATACCGACCGTCATGGCGGCGAGGCGTATAATATGGACCTTTCTCAGAGACGTGCACAATCTGTAATAGATTACCTAATTTCAGTGGGTATAGCAGAAGACAGACTGCAGGCCCAGGGCTATGGAAAGTCTCGCCCGAAAGTAATCACAAAGAAGCTGGCGAGAGAATATCCGCAGTTTACAGAAGGGACTGAGCTCACACCAGAATTTATCTCTACGTTATCTGATGAAGACCAAGATGCGGCTGACCAAATCAATAGGCGTACAGAATTTCAAGTGTTAAGCATAGACTATATTTATTAATCCCTATGGACTTTCGCACCACTATATCACCCGGCAAACCGATGCCAATTATCCGCCACAGTCGTCCTGTGGTGATGATAGGCTCGTGCTTTACGGATAACATAGGGCAGCGACTTGCAGACGCAATGTTTGACGTCACCATTAACCCGTGGGGAGTGATGTATAATCCTGTCAGCATAGCACGAGAAATATCATATATTCTAAGAAAAGAGACGATACCTCCTTTCAGCATTATAAACAGAGCAGAGCGATGTTATTCTCTATACCTTCACTCCAAACTGTCAGGTTCTACGATAGAAGAACTCATTGAGAATTTTTTAGACGTGGAGAATGAGGTATATGGCAAAATCAGCACAGCATCAGCACTGGTCATCACCTTCGGCAGCGCCACATTGTATCGCCATATCTCTACGGATACGATTGCCGGAAATTGCCACAAAATTCCCGCTAAAGAGTTTGAAATAGAGCAATTAGACATGGAAAAAGCCTTAGCTCTATGGATAAACACTATTGATAGCTTACTCGATATAAATCCGAATATAAGTATAATTTTCACCGTCAGCCCAATACGTTACAAGGCATATGGCTTTCATAGCAGCATGCTTGACAAAGCCCGACTGCTTATATTAATAGACCAAATTCAAGAACATTACGTCCATTTAGGGAATAAAAT
>CALYOL010000010.1 GCA_945231345.1 uncultured Porphyromonadaceae bacterium | reverse complement strand
TGGAAGGATTCGAACCCTCACAGGCGGAACCAGAATCCGACGTGCTACCATTACACCACAAGACACTGTCATTTCTGTTTTGCGGTGCAAAGTTACGCCTAATTTTTGAGACTGCCAAATTTTTTTTAAACTTTTTTCCAAAAAAATCTTAAAAGACTTGCTTTTGGGAGAAAAATGTTGTAATTTTGTAGAAGAAAAAACACACGTAAAAACAATCAAAAAAATTTAAATTAAAGAAAATTATGATAGAGGTAGTAATGTCTATTATGCTGTCAGTCAGCGTGGTTGCGCTGGTGTTTATGTATCGTTCGTTATCGGCGAAAAATGATTTGCTGAGGGGTGAGCAGGTGGAGAATGCAAGGCTGAAAGAACGGCTTGAAATACTTGAGAATGAAAAGGAGAAAATGGAGCGAGCGAATGAGTTGCGCTTCAAAAACCTTGCAAATGAAATTTTACAGGCAAATTCGGCGCAGTTTAAGTTGCAGCAAGAGTCTCGCCTGGTGGAGCTTCTGCAGCCACTGCGCGAGAATATCCAGAGTTTTCGCCAGACACTGAGCCAAAATTTTGTGACAGAAACGGCAGACCGCAAGGTGCTGGCGGAACGGATAGCAGAGCTAAAAGAGCTACAGCGTTCATTGGGTCGTGAGGCTCGAGAGCTGACGACCGCACTGCGGGGAAACAGCAAGGTTCAGGGAGACTGGGGCGAAATGATACTTGAGTCGATACTTGAACGCTCAGGGCTTGAAAAGGGGGTGCACTATAAAGTACAGGAGTCATTTGAAAAGGGAGCGGTAAGACCAGACGTGGTGATTTATTATCCGGATGGCAGGGCGATAGTAGTAGACTCAAAGGTGTCACTTACGGCGTTTGTACAGCTGGTGAATGCGGGGTCGGATGACGAGCGAGAAGAGTATAGCAAGCAGCATGTGGCATCGGTGAAAAGACATATCAGTGAACTTTCAGAGAAGCGATATCAAGACTATCCGGGAGTGGGCAAGGCGGATTTTGTGATGATGTTTATCCCGAATGAGCCGGCATATATAGCGGCGATGCAGGCAGATGAAACTCTGTGGCAATATGCTTTTGACAAGAATGTGATAGTACTTTCTCCAACCCATCTGCTGACAGTGTTGAGCCTGGTGTCTCAGCTATGGCGCCAGGATAAGGTGACGAGAAACTATGTGTCGATAGCAGTAGAGAGTGGCAAGCTGTATGACAAGCTGGTGGGCTTTATAGATGATATGCAGAAGATAAACAAGTCTCTGACAGCAGCACAGGCGGCATATTCGGATGCGATTTCGAAACTGTCTACGGGGAAAGGGAGTGTGATGAAAAAGGCGGAGGCACTGAAGGAGCAAGGGGCAAAAGCAACGAAGTCGCTTCCAACCAACCTTACAGAAGGGGATTAAAGGAAATTCAGCAAAATTAACATTGCACAACGCAAATAGTGAGATAAACAGTAGTAAAAAAAGGAATATAATTTGTAACTTTGCAGAACGAATTGGAATGACCCAATCAATCTACTAAACGGGGTAATTGGCATGGGTATTCCACAATGAAAATGAAGAAACAAAAAACAAAATAAAACAAAATAAGAATCATGAAACTAAAAACTCTCTTGACAATCTGCGCCGGCAGCGCAATCATGCTCACCGGCTGTGGTAAGAAGCTCAGCCCATTTGCAGCTGACTATTTTACAGTAAATCCAAATCCACTGGAGGTAACAGGCGACCGAGTACCGGCAACTGTGACAGCAAATATTCCTCAGAAATTTTTTGTGAAGAATGCAGAGGTGAAAGTAACACCATACCTTGTTTTCGATGGACAGGAAGTAGCATCAGAAGCATATCAGTTCCAGGGTGAAAAAGTCAGAGGCAATGCTCAGGTAATCAACTATGAACAGGGCGGTGTGGTAACAATCCCGGTAATGTGGAATTATCAGCCTGAGATGATGAAGAGTGAATTGTACCTTGACTTCAATGTAACACAGGGCGGAAAACAATATGTGCTTCCACGTGTTAAAGTTGCAGACGGCGTAGTAGCGACGGCAACAATAGCAGATGCGGGCAATGCGAAAGCTGCAATAGCACCTGATGCATTCCAGCGCGTCATCAATGAAAAGTATGCAGCAGACATAAAGTTCCTTATCAATAGAGCAAATGTGCGTGAGGAACAGCTACAGACAAATGAGATGATAGAACTCAACCAGCAGATAAACGATGCAGCAGCAGCGGCAAACCGCAAGATAGATGAAATCAACATTTCATCATATGCATCTCCAGAAGGTAAGCTGGATTTCAATACAAAGTTGGCAGAACAGCGTGAGAAAAATACTCAGGCATACCTTGACAAGCAGCTCAAGAAGGACAATATCACAGAATTTGGTGAACTTACCGCACAGTTTACAGCGGAAGACTGGGAAGGTTTCCAGAAACTTGTAGCAGCGAGCGATATTCAGGATAAGGACCTTATCCTCAGCGTTCTTTCAATGTATAAAGACCCGGAACAGCGCGAGAAAGAAATCCGTAACCTCTCAGCAGTATTTGACCAGCTTGCAGAGCAGATATTGCCAGAACTACGCTACTCACGCATTACAGCGTCAATCAGTGTAATCGGAAAGAGCGACAAGGAGATAGTAGAGCTATTTGCAACAAATCCATCAGCACTGACAGTAGAAGAAATTCTGTATTGCGCAACGCTAACAGACAATAATGCCCAGAAGATGAAAATCTACAAAAAGGCATCAGAGCTATACGGTGATGACTACCGCACATATAATAACCTTGGTGTGACACAGTTTGCAGCCGGTGACTATAATGCTGCAAAGTCAAGTTTTGCAAAGGCAGCTCAGCTTGCACCTGCAGAGGCAGAGCCACAGCTCAACCTTGGTCTTACAAGCCTTGTAAAGAAGGACTATCGTGATGCACGCCAGAAATTTGGTAATGCAGCAGGTCTTGAACAAGTGGGCGAAGCAACAGGAACAATGTACTTGATGCAGGGCGACACAAACGCAGCAGTAAAGGCGTTTGGTGATACAAAGTCAAACAATGCGGCACTTGCTCAAATTCTTGCAAAGAACTACAGCAAGGCAAAATCAACACTTGCAGGCATTAACAATCCTGATGCTACAACATACTATCTCACAGCAGTACTCGGAGCGCGTACAAACAATGAGAGCATGGTGAAGTCAAATCTTGCACAGGCAATCAAGATGGACCGCAACCTTGCATCAAAAGCAGGAAAAGACCTTGAGTTTGCAAACTTTGACCTTTCTTCGGTAATTTACTAAGACTATTCGTAAGAAATTAGGAAAGATAAGAACCTGATAGGGAGGATGTGTCATAGCCAAGAACTCTGACATATCCTCCTTTTTAATAAAACAATAACCGGCAAAAAAGATGGACTGGCTGACGAACCTTTTTACAGACCAAAATGCGCTGCAGGCACTTGTAGTGCTATCTCTAATTTCCGCCATCGGGCTATTCCTTGGCAATGTGAAAATAAGGGGGATATCACTGGGTGTGACCTTTGTGTTTTTCGTGGGAATAGTGGCAGGTCAGCTTGGTCTTAAGGTAAATTCTCAGATGCTGATTTATGCTGAGGATTTCGGACTGATACTGTTTGTATACACGCTTGGACTGCAGGTAGGTCCCGGCTTTTTCAGCAGTCTTGCGCATGGAGGGGTTAAATTTAATCTATTAGCGCTGGGACTTGCAGTTGTAACCCTCTTAATTGCAGTGGGGCTTACATTTATAATGCCGATAGATGTACCAGAAATGATGGGTATATTCTGTGGAGCAACAACAAATACTCCGGCGCTGGGAGCGTTGCAGCAAACACTCATGCAACTGGGTGAAAATACGGAGTCAGCAGCCGCAGGTTGTGCTGTATCGTATCCATTGGGGTTATTGGGCGTGATATTCGCTGCCATCATAATCCAAAAATTTTTCTGTAAGAAATCTGATATCAAGACAGAAGACGACGCTCAGGTAAAACCGTATTATGCAGAGTTTGAGATATTAAATCCCGCAATTTTTGGGAAGACAGTAATAGAGATAGATGAAATCGCAAATTGTAGCGATAGCTGCGTGATAACACATATATGGAAGAGTGGAGAGGTGTCTGTATTTAAGGCGAGTGACACTCTGGACAAAGGCGACCGAGTGCTGGTGGTATGTCCCAAAAAAGATGTACCTTCGCTAATACTCCTATTTGGTCGTCAGACAGAAAAAGACTGGAATAAGGAAGAGATAGACTGGGATACGGCGGATGGGTCTCTGACGGCGAAGAATATCCTAATCACACGGAAAGAGGTGAATGGTAAGTCGCTTGGGTCATTGCGTTTGCGGTCGTTGTATGGTATAAATTGCATACATATATTCCGCGGAGGCGTGATGCTTCTACCGTCACCAAGCCTGAAGCTACAGCTTGGTGACAGTCTGGCACTTGTGGGAGAGCGAAAGACGCTTGAGGAAATACCGTCGCTGCTCGGTGATACGGTAAAGGCACTTGACGAGCCAAATCTGATATCAATATTTATCGGTCTGCTGTTAGGTATAGTACTTGGCTGCATACCTATTCCAATACCGGGGATAGACCAGACGGTAACGCTGGGCCTTGCGGGCGGTCCGATAATAATGGGAATACTTGTAGGCTCGTTTGGTCCGCGTTTTCACATTGTGACCTATACTACTCCGAGTGCAAATCTGATGCTAAGGTCGATGGGTCTGGCGTTGTTCCTTGCCGGGTTAGGTCTTGAGTCGGGTGAGGTGTTCTTTAAGTCGGCGTTCAGTGCACAGGGAGCGATGTGGGTAGGCGTAGGCTTTATTCTGACGATGCTACCGCTACTTTTGCTGGGCTTTTTCAGCATGAAGCTGTTTAAAGTAGACTATGCGTCGCTGATAGGAATAATCTGCGGGTCCATGGCAAATCCGATGGCACTTGACTATGTAAATTCAATAATCCCCGGCAACAGGCAGAGCGTGGCGTATGCTACGGTGTTTGCATTGTCTCTGTTTGCGAGAATAGTGTTGCTTCAAATAGCGGTATTGATACTTCTTTAACAAAAATTAGATAGAGTGTCATAAACTATTTGCCGAAGAGAAAGTCAAATATAACATGAAAAAGATAATAACACTTCTTGTAGCCTTGATAATCACAGCGATAGCAGTGGGGGCTAAGATAAAAGATGAACGGATAACATATCGCGTAATGTATAAGTGGGGCTTGATAAATAAGCAGGCCGGCACAGTGACAATAGACACGAAACTGAGTGATGATGAAAGCTATTTCAATGCTCTTCTTGTGGGTCATTCAGCGTCGTGGGCAGACAAGTTTTATTGTGTTCGTGACACCCTTAAAGGTCATATCATAACGAATACGATAACACCGACGGTGTATGAGAAAATAAGTCATGAGGGAGGAGAATATAAGCGCGACCTGATTACATATACTCGTGAGGGAGACAGTGTGACGGCACACTGTGAACGGTGGAAACAGGAAGATGAAGATGAGCCTATTGTACATACAACGAAGACACTGTCAGCAACGGGCTACACTGTGGATATGATAAGCTCATTTTACTATATGCGTTTTATGGATTTCCGTTCAATGAAGACGGGAGAGAGTAAGAGCATGAATATATTTTCAGGAAAGCGCAAGGAAATTCTTAAAATCACGTTTAAGGGTTATTCTACTGTACAGATAGATGAAAAGTATTATCAGTGTTATCATATAACATTCTCATTTACGGCAGATGGCAAGAAGAAAACGAGCGATGACCTGCATGCGTGGATTTCGAATGATTCACGGCGAATACCGGTGAAGCTTGAGGGAAAGTTGCCGGTAGGGTCGGTAAAGTGTTTTTATGTGCCATAGAGATTAGATAGGAATAAAGTAAAAAAAAGTGGAGCGAAAAAAATCGTTCCACTTTTTATTCATTAAAAATAAATTACTGCTTGATGAAGCGTTCTTTGATACGAGCTTTCTTACCAGTGAGTTTACGGAGGTAGTAAAGCTTAGCGCGGCGAACTTTACCGAATTTGTTAACGACGATAGAGTCGATAAAAGGAGATTCGATAGGGAAGATACGTTCAACACCGATGTTGTCGCTCATTTTGCGAACGGTGAAACGCTTTTTGTTACCTTCACCAGCGATTTTGATAACGACACCGCGGTATTGCTGGATACGTTCCTTGTTACCTTCCTTGATACGGTAAGAAACAGTGATAGTATCACCTGCACTGAAATCAGGGTGCTGTTTGCCGGTAGCAAATGCTTCTTCAGCGATTTTAATTAAATCCATTTTTAAATATAGTTTAAAATGTTAACATTACTCGCAATATTCACGGGCTCCACTCGTCCCGTCAGAGATTACGAAACCGGGTGCAAAGTTACGATTTTTCCTTGAATTATGCAAATATTTGTAATATTAGTTGTGAATTATTTGTGTATAAAAATGGGGAAAAGGGTTCTTGCGATAATCCAGGCGCCGGTTTTCACATTAAGGTGCCAGAAATAAAGAGTTTTTACAATCCAAGTTGGTGTTTTTCCGGAAGAAGCTTGTTTGAGGAGTCGAGCAGCGTTTATGGAGTCGTCTTCCATAGCGTAGAATGCGGCTAAAACGGCACGTCGGTAGTCAATCCAAGGGAGTAAATCGGGTCGTTTGTCTTTAAGATAAACTTCGATTAAATTCAGTGGTTTTTCATACATTGCGGTGTTGGCTGAAAATGCGTTTGCAGTGTATGAAATTTCAGAGAAAAATGATTTTACGAGCGGCTTTCCCGGGCGTTTTACAATTATGGGATTTTCGAGTAGAATGCGAACGCCTAACTCATAGTCGTCCCAAGTTCTTAGGTCTTCGTTCCAAGCGCCGACTTTGCGAATTAAATCTGTGCGGATAGCGTATCGGAAAGTGGCGAGAGTTGCAAAAATAAGGTGTTCACGGAGCGGGTTTTGTACGGAGAAACGAGCAGTTTTCATTTTACCGTCTTTTTGCTCCTGGAGTCCTTCCCATCCAACGACATCGGCTTCAGGATTAGATTTGATGAGGCTAATGGCAGAGGAAATATGGTTGTGAGCCATATAGTCGTCAGAGTCGAAAAAGAGGACATGTTTTGTAGTTACATGCCTGAGCCCGCAGTTTCTTGCGGCAGCAGCGCCGGGTTTAGTTTCTGATAAGATTATGCAATCAATGTCAGGGTTTCTTTTAGCCCAAGATGAGACAACGGAGAGCGAGTTGTCTGTGGAATTGTTATCCACGATAATGAGTGTAAAGTCTCTGGTATCCTGTAGTGCGATGCACTCAAGAGTACGGAGGACAATCCTTTCACGGTTAAAAACCGGGATTACAATGGATATTGACTTTTGATTACTCATTAGATAGAGGAAATTTTCATAATGTCTTCTTCGAAGGTGTCGCGGTGAATTGCTCTGTTTCTTAGACGGTTACGGTAAGCGTAAATGGTGTTGACAGAGTAGTTAAGCATTTGCGCAACACGGTTAGAGTCTTCGAGTCCGAGTCTGATGAAAGCGAGGATACGGAGGTCTGTGTTAAGTCGTTCACCTTCCTGCAGAATAATTTGTTTGTCAGGTAGGAGAAGTGCGTTAACGGATTCAGCAAAAGAAGGGTATATATGAAGGAAAGCTTCGTCGAAAATGTCGTAAAATTCTTTAATCTGCTCTTCAACGAACTTGCCGGACTTAGTGATTTTAGCGAGGTCCTCCGTCTTTCCACTTGTTACTTTTCGCTCAACCATTTTGTTGAAAGAAGTCAGTTTACTGACGTAAATAGAACAGAGGTTAATGAACTGGCTGAGGTAAATTTCTTTAACGCGATTTGCACCCTCGAGGTGTCCCTGGAGAGTGGTTTTTTTATCAATTTGCAGCCTGAGGTAAACGAGGAGAGAGACGACGATGATGAGAAGGAGAAAGACAATTATAAGAGCGAAAGTGAGCCTCTGCATAGATTTACGCGCCTGTGAAGTGTGTGCTTTTTCGATAATCGGAAGAGTGGAGGATGTTTCGAGCACGCGCATCTGAGCGTTACATTCCACAGCGTTTTCAAGAGAAACAGTCAGGTAGTTGTAAGCACGGTCAAGGTCACCGCTGTCGAAAAGGTGAATGCCGAGCATTTGTAGGGAAGTGATTTCGAGTGTGGCTGCTTTGACATCAGCCATAGCGGAGAGCGCGAGGTAATATCGGAAAGCGTTTCTGTCACCTCGTGCACGAGAGATTAGAGCGAGGTCGTGGCTTGCACGGGCGTAAATATTGCTGGTGTCAGGCTCGGCGTTGAAAACGTCTAAAAGGAGTTTCTCGGCTTTGTCTAAGTCTCCAAAAGAGAAGTAATATTCGCCTTCGTTGTATTTTCTGAGGGGAGAGTTAGGAGGTAGGATATTGAAGAGCTTTTTTTGAAATTTCTTTTTGTTAGCATCCCACTCAGCAGACATTTCCGGCTGGTCTTTGTAAGCTGAGGCAGCGTAGCTACTCATCTGTGTAGCAGCCTGCAGGTAAGCGGTGAGCATATTGTGGCTCATGCCTGTAGTGTCGATGCTTTGAAAAATCTCGATTGCACGAGTGGTGCGTCCAGAGAGAGGCAAGTAAGTGATGTATTTGAGTAGGAAATATGTAGCCATGGTGTCGTTTTTCGCATTTTTCGCAATGTCGAATCCTTTAGAGATGTAAATCAATGCGGAGTCGTTGTCGAAAGCTGTGAAAGCGTCGGAAAGCTGCATTGTGAGAGAAATTTGCTTATTCACAGAGTCGGTGTGAAGAGTGAGTAGTCTCTCAATTTCTTTAATTTTTTCTCTACGGTGAATTTTATAATTGTCACGATTTTGGAGTTCCTTATCGAGTTTCAAAAGAGTGTTATCCACATCGTTTTCGGTGACAGATTTAATGGCATTGGCTGTCAGTGTGGAAAGGAGAATGGTGAAAATGATGAAAAACTTTTTCATGGAATAAAAATTTTGACATTGCCGGGATTTAGGATAATTAAGTGTTTGTCCGGCGCATTGGTTATGGCGGAAAGCTCGATAAAATGGCGGATTAGGTTGTCGTAATCCAGAGAGTTAAGCAACTGTGGGTTGCAATCAGCTAATTGTTGTGAAATAATAGCGAGAGTGTCGTCGACGAATATAGTGCGTTCTGTTTCGCCATCAAAAGGAGCGACGCAGATAGAGCCGTCGTCGTACAGAGTGACGACAGCGAGATGCTCCATGTGCCCATCCCTAATCAGGTTTCTTATAAGCATTGAAGGTTTTGACGAGTTCTTCTCTACGTTTTTCACTTCTTTGAGAGTTGTCGATTCCAAAGTTAAATCTTTTCTGGTTGTATCTGCGCCGATATTCGACGACATTAACCCTGTTGCGGATGAGGGAAACAGAGTCGAGGTAGATTTCTTCATCGTCGCGGATATTAAATCTGGCGAAACCGTAAAGGGCGATGGGGTTTTTCAGCGAGTCAACGACGATAGTAATCTTGTTCCATCCGTCTTCCTCGATTTCAGCGGAGCGATATTCAGAAGTCTTGTCGTCGTATTCTATGACCATGGTCCAATTAGCCTGAGACTGTCTGTTGAAAGCCTTAAGCTGCCAAGTGTAGCTGTCGCCGGGTTCCCAGTTTTCGTCTTTAGCGATATAGAATTGAAGGAATTGCGACGGGCTACGACGATTAAAAACGTAGTGGCTGTTTTCAGTCCATGTGTTTACGGAGTCCCCAACGAGTGATAGTGAGGCAGAAATAGTGGCGTTGTTTTGTGCGACCTCCTTTTCAAGCCTTGCAATAACATCGTCGTAGACTTCGAGATAATCTTCGATATGCGCTCCATACCACATCATTGTCGTGTCGAAATCGGCCTGTGAAATTCCGTGCTTAGCAAGGATAGACTGTTTATAAGCCTGTTTAGTGGAGTCGGCACGGAAATCTCGGAAATTTATGTCGGTGTAAGCTTCACCTTTGTGTACGTCTACGAGAAGGTTAACGAAGTCGTCGTGGTCCAGCACACCGTCAGGCGTGGATTTACAAGCCACGAGAGCGAGGATGATGGTCAATATGCTGATAACTGCGGTATTTTTCATTAGACTTCTTCTTCGTCTTCTTTTTCGGTAAGGACGTTGATTTGTGAGCTGTAAAATAGAATTACGAGAATAATACCCACAGAGATAGCGGCGTCGGCAATGTTAAACACGGGCTGGAAGAAAATAAAGTTTTCACCACCAACAAAAGGCATCCAATCGGGCCAATTAAAGCTGAAGAGAGGGAAGTAAAGCATATCAACGACCTTGCCATAGAAAAGCGGTGCATAACCGCCACTTTCAGGCATAAAAGAGGCTATTTCAGGGGCTTGCGGGTCGTTGAAGATGGTACCGTAGAAAATACCGTCGATGTTGTTTCCCATAGCTCCGGCAATGATGAGCGAGAGGCTGATGAGGAAACCGAGCTTGAGCTTTGGGTGGTTCTTAATTTTCCAAATGTAATAAATACCGATAAATGAAACAATCAGCCTAATGAGGGTGAGGAAAACTTTGCTGCCGATTTCCATGCCAAAAGCCATGCCGTTGTTTTCAATAAACAGAATCTTAAACCAAGAAGTGACGTCGACGCTTTCACCGAGGTAAAAGTGAGTTTTGACATAGAGTTTTGTGGCTTGGTCAAAGATTATGATAGCCAGAATGATAATCAGCGCGAGCAGTCCCCGTGAATGTTTCATTTATCGAGTTGTAAGTGTTTAATATTGTGTAACAAAAAACGCAAAGGAAAAACTTAGTGTTTGTCAGATATTTTCTGGTCAACACTGAGTGTAGCGTGAGGTACGGCGCGAAGACGTTCTTTAGGGATAAGCTGTCCGGTCTTACGGTCGATACCGTAAGTTTTGTTCTCGATGCGCATAAGAGCGGCTTTGAGATGAGAAATAAACTTAGCCTGACGCTGCGCCATACGGCAAGCTTCTTCTTTACCGTTAGTAAGTGCACCTTCTTCCAGTGTCTTGAAAGTAGGTGATGTATCAGCGGTGTCGTTACCGTGCTCGTTAGACATGTCAGCCATAATAGTGTCGTATTCAGCCTGTGCCTTAGCGAGCTTAGCAAGAATTATTTCTTTAAATTCCTGCAGTTCTTCATCAGAGTATCTTACTACTTCACTCATGGTTTTAAGGATTTATATGTTTGACTTTTCAATGTTGATAATTACCTTAACGTCGTCAATATCGAGGATTTCATCGTCTTTTGGAGCCTCAACGCCACAGATTTGTATGTCGTCGGCGAGGACTTGCGAAGCGATGTAGTCTTTGAAAGCATTTACAGCATCGTTAGTGAACTCGTTATTCTCGATTTTGATGAGGATACGGTCTGTAATCTGGTAGTCGCGGGATTTTCTAATGTTTTGAATACGATTGATGAGGTCTCGAGCGATACCTTCGCGTCTTAGTTCAGGAGTTACAGTCACGTCGAGAGCAACGGTGACGTTACCTTCGTTTGCGACGAGCCATCCGGGGATGTCTTCAGATATTATTTCCACGTCGGCAGCCTCAATGTTAACGGAGTTACCGTCAATATCGAGTGAGATTGCGCCATCACGCTCAAGTTGTGCGATTTGAGCCTGAGATAAGCCCTGGATAGCAGCGGCAGCCTGTTTCATCATTTTACCGAATTTAGGGCCGAGCTTTTTGAAGTCAGGTTTGACACGTTTAACGAGAATGCCGTTGTCGCTGTCGACGATTTGGAGCTCTTTTACGTTTACTTCGTTCTTGATGAGGTCGCTCATAGCTTCGATAGCCATTTTTTGAGCTTCATCAACAGCGGGAATCATGATAGACGTAAGAGGCTGACGTACTTTGTTGTTTGACTTTCTGCGGAGGGCGAGAGTCATTGAAGTGCACGTCTGGGCGATGCTCATGTGGTTTTCAAGAGTCTTGTCAATTACAGTGTCGTCAGCGACAGGGAATAGTGCAAGGTGCACAGACTTGTCCTCTCTTGTAAGGTCTTGGTAAAGTTTGTCTGCAAAGAAAGGAGAAATCGGAGCCATAAGCATAGCGACGGTCTTTAAGCAAGCGTAAAGAGTCTGATAAGCTGATAGCTTGTCTTGTGTCATTTCACCAGCCCAGAAACGTCGGCGGTTAAGTCTGACGTACCAGTTGCTGAGGTTGTCTCCAACAAAATCGGAGATAGCACGAGCAGCCTTAGTAGGCTCATAGTCGGCGAGAGCGGCGTCAACGTCTTTGATAAGCGTGTTTAGCAGCGAAATAATCCAACGGTCGATTTCCGGACGTTGTGAAACAGGGACCTCGGGTTCTTCGCCGGAAAATCCGTCAACGTTTGCGTAAAGAGCAAAGAACGAGTAAGTGTTGTAAATAGTAGCGAAGAATTTGCGAGAAGCCTCCTGAACGCCTGCAGGGTCAAACTTGAGGTTTTCCCAAGGAGAAGAGTTTTCAATCATGTACCATCTAACAGGGTCAGAACCGTATTTTTCGATGGTTTCGAATGGGTTTACAGCATTTCCGAGTCGCTTAGACATTTTGTTTCCGTCTTTGTCAAGAACAAGTCCGTTAGAAATAACGGTCTTGTATGAAATGGTGTCGAAAACCATGCCAGCGATAGCGTGGAGAGTGAAGAACCATCCGCGAGTCTGGTCAACACCTTCTGCGATGAAGTCGGCTGGATATAGCTCGCCGTTGTCAAATGCGTCTTTGTTTTCAAAAGGATAGTGAATCTGAGCGTAAGGCATAGAGCCACTATCAAACCAAACGTCAATGAGGTCAAGCTCTCTGTGCATAGGCTTTCCGCTGGCTGAGAGGAGAACGATATCGTCGACGTAAGGACGGTGGAGGTCAATTTTCTCGTAGTTTTCCTTAGAGTAGTCACCCGGGACGAAACCGCGGTCTTTGTAAGGGTTAGATTTCATTAGCCCGGCAGCGACAGCTTTTTCGATTTCGTCGTATAGCATTGCTACGCTGTCAATGCAGATTTCTTCGCTTCCGTCTTCAGTACGCCAGATAGGAAGCGGAGTACCCCAATATCGGCTGCGGGAGAGGTTCCAGTCCTGTAGGTTTTCGAGCCATTTTCCAAAACGTCCTGTACCTGTGGATTCAGGTTTCCACTTTATCTGCTTGTTAAGCTCCATGAGTCGCTCGCGAACGGCTGTAGTTTTGATAAACCAGCTGTCGAGAGGGTAGTAAAGCACAGGCTTGTCGGTTCGCCAGCAGTGAGGATAGTTGTGAGTATGCTTCTCGATTTTGAAAACTTTGTCGTTTGCTTTAAGATACATACAGATTTCAATGTCGAGAGTTTCGTCTTTGTCGGTCTTTGTCGGGTCGTAAGCGTTTTTGACGAATTTGCCTTCCCACTTTTTGTATTCTTCGACGTCTACCATCTGCTCAACGAATTTAGGGTCGAGGTCTGAAAGGAGGAAGAATTTACCAGTGAGGTCAACCATAGGGCGGATATTTCCGTCTTTGTCGATGAGGTGGAGTGGAGGGATGCCGTTTTGACGAGAAACGCGTAAGTCGTCAGCACCGAAAGTTCCGGCAATGTGTACAATACCAGTACCGTCTTCAGTGGTGACGTAATCGCCGGGTATAACACGGAATGCACCTTCGCCGGGATTTACCCAAGGGAGAAGCTGCTCGTATTTGATTCCGACGAGTTCAGTACCCTTTTTCTGTCCTACAACCTTGAATGGGATTAGCTTGTCGCCAGGATTGAATGCTTCAAGCTCAAGTTCGGCAGCTTTAGGGTTGAACAGAGAATTCATGAGGGCATCGGCAACAACGACAGTCACAGGCTTGCCGGAATACGGATTGTATGTGCGGACAATGTTGTATAGAATATTTGGGCCTACGGCAAGCGCAGTGTTAGAAGGCAAAGTCCACGGTGTAGTGGTCCATGCGAGAAAATACGCTGTTCCCCAGCCGTTAAATTCATCTGAAGGGTCAATAATCTTGAATTGTGCAGTACATGTAGTGTCTTTTACGTCGCGATAGCAACCGGGCTGGTTTAGCTCGTGAGTGCTGAGTCCAGTTCCAGCGGCGGGAGAGTATGGCTGGATAGTGTATCCTTTGTAAAGATACCCTTTGTCGTAAATCTGTCGGAGAAGCCACCACACAGACTCGATATACCGGTTGTCGTAAGTGATGTATGGGTCGTTCATATCTACCCAATATCCCATAGAGTTAGTGAGAGTTTCCCATTCACGGGTGTATTTCATCACTTCACGTCGGCAAGCGGCGTTATAGTCGTCAACAGAGATTTTTCGTCCGATATCTTCCTTAGTGATACCAAGACTTTTTTCCACGCCAAGCTCGACGGGGAGTCCGTGAGTGTCCCAACCGGCTTTTCTCTTGACGTGAAAACCTTTCATTGTCTTGTAACGGCAGAAAATGTCTTTAATGGTACGCGCCATAACGTGGTGAATACCGGGCATACCATTAGCGGAAGGTGGACCTTCGAAAAATACGAAAGAAGGGCATCCTTCACGTTCTGTCATACTTTTTTCAAACAGGTGTTCAGCATTCCATTGTGCTAACACTTCCTTGTTGATTTCCGAAAGGTTAAATCTTTTATATTCGTTGAAATTTTTCATTATTAAGTGGGTTCTTAAAAATAATGTGCAAAGTTACGAATTTTATGGGAGAAAATTGCAGTTTTGCACACTAAAAATGTCGTTAATTGACGTTATATGTGGTATTTTTTTCTTGAAGCTTTCTTTTTACCAGTGTTTCTTTTGATTTGGTCTGGCTCTGGCGTAGAGAAAAGTTTAGGCACAGCGAATATTAATACCCGCCGTAATAAATTGAATCAGCATTTGCTGGTTCTAAAACTTTACAGCAAGCCCGAGGAAGCCTGAGTGTGTAGTATAGTTGTCGTTGTCAGGAAGCCCGTGCTCGTTGTAAGGGTAGCCGGAGTAAAGGCTAAAGTTAGAGTATTCGTATCCTGCGGAAATGATGAAAATGCCAGACTGAATGTTAATGCCTCCACGGAAATTGTACCTGACAGTTTCAGCATTTCTGCTGCCTTCGGCACCTGGAGATAAGATTAGTCCAGGCTCAGCGAACAGGTGGAGCGAGCATTCAGCGCTATCCCATCTGATAAGCTGTGGTGTCCGGAGGACGAGGGATGGCATAAACTTAAATCTGACGGTGTAGTCTTTGTCGTAGTTGTGGTAATAATCTTCATAATATCCAAAATCCCAGTCGGATAATTCGTGGATTTCGCCGGCAAATCCGAATGCGAGCTTAAATCCGATGGTCTCAATGGGATAGTATGCAATACCAGTGTCCCATTGCCATCCATCTGTGTTTAGTCCACCATTTATGTTATATTCCCAGTGTTTTGTTTCTCCTTCGATGTCAAGTGATTGAGCAGAGGCTGAGAGTGAAAAAAGAGCTGCCAAAAGAATGAAATAATTTCTCATATAGAATTTGAATTAATAGTTACCTTTTACCCTGTCGGGATTTTTTGAAATGAAGTCTTTCCAAGATTTAGCGGAGGATAGTGCGGCTATAGGTCGTGATGTCTCGTAGAAGTGGCAGAGCGCGGCGGCGAGAGCGTCTGTAGAGTCGAGCTGTGGAATAAGGTCTTGTTCTTTAAGGCATAGGATGCGCTTAAGCATTTCTCGAACTTGCTCTTTGCTTGCGGCTCCGTTACCGGTTATAGCCATTTTGATTTTTCGAGGTTCGTATTCAGTGATAGAGACGTCGCGGGAGAGAGCGGCGGCAATGGCGACCCCCTGGGCACGCCCAAGTTTGAGCATAGACTGAACGTTTTTGCCGAAGAAAGGGGCTTCGATAGCCATTTCGTCGGGAAGGTATTGTTCTACGAGTGTAAGAACCCTCTCGTAAATGCGTTTAAGTCGCAGGTAGTGATTCGGAATTTTAGAAAGCTCAATGACTCCCATGGCAATCATTTGAGGTTTTTTGCTTTTGATACCTAAAATGCTGTAGCCCATAAGGTTTGTACCCGGGTCAATGCCAATTATTATTCTATCCCATTGTCGTAGTGATTCATCCATGTCTTTATTGGGGGAGTCAGATTATTTCCATGTATGTAGTGAAGAAAACGACTTGCTTGCCGGACTGGTAGTGAAGTTTGTTTTTTAGGCTTGCAGCGATGGTGTCGTGCCAACGAGTAGCTTTTTCGATGTCGTCGCAAAGAAGGTGAATGGCATAGCTGAAAGTGCCGGGTTCAACATCCACAAGTAGACGAGTGAAAGTGTGGTCTGTGAAGATTCCGGAATTAAGCGCTTTAGGAATATATATTTCTTTTACCCAAGTTTCAAACAAGGGAATTACGCTTTCACTGATGTGAAACGAAGTGTTGAGAATATATTTAGCCATTTTATAGAATAGCAATTATAAAATTTATAACACCGAGAGCGACAGCGGCGATAGCCCAGTTTCGAGCCTGAGTAGCAGTGTCGAGAGCTTCGTAGTGTCTCCCTTCATCGTATAGCTTGTTTACTCTTGAGGCTTTGTAAATGGCGATGAAAGCGAGGGGGAAACAGAAAAGTACGGAAATTATAGCCTCAGCGAGGTAATTGTTAGGTCGAGGAAATTGCTGAGAATATGGGTCAATGGGCTGGAAAGCCTGTTTTGCGAAACCGTTTTGGATTGCAAACTCAGTGGCGTTGAAAGAAGGTGGAGTTGGCTGCTCGGAGAGTCTGCTCCTGAGAATAGGGAGGTCGGCGAGTTTTTTCCAGTCGCCAAGTCCGTCATACCAAATCAGTGTGTCGTCGGCAAGGTTCATTTCGCGAAGTTGCGAAAGATTGAACGGACCGGATGTGTTATTGTCGATTACTAAATAATATTTGGTTTCCATAATTTTACAGTTTACGTAAAAGGTGCCGAGCGAGGAAATGTATGTGGCGGAGTGTTGTGGGGATAGTACCGTAGTAATTACACATAATGTCATACCTTTCTCGAAGTGATTTTTTGAAATTTGCGGTTGTGACGCCTTCACTGAGGTAGTCGATAAGCGTACAACCAAGGTAAACGTTTTTTCGAGATTTTTTCAAGCAACGGATACACCAGTCGAAATCTGCGGAAAAACGGTATTTGAGGTTGTAAGGCTCTGTAATAGTGCGTCTTGCGATGAAAGCCTGGTGGCAAACGAGCATGCCGTGCTTAAAACTGTCTGCTGTGAGGATATCCGGAGCGGTGAGATGCCTGTCGGCGATTTTAACGCGGTCGGCGTTTACGATGTCGGTCTGCCCGTAAAAGATGTCGGCGTCGGGGTTTTGAGAAATTGCATCAGCGGCAATCTGGAGCGAGTCATTGCTATGGAAGGAGTCTCCGGCGTTAAGGAAGATTACAAATTCACCTTTTGCGAGGCGTAGTCCTTTGTTCATGGCGTCGTATAATCCCTTGTCCGGCTCGGAGATAATCGTTGTGCCGGAAATCTCGGCGGATTGGGCGAGGGGAACGGTATTGTCTGTTGAATTTCCGTCAATCACGATGTATTCAAAGTCTTTGCACGTTTGCGCCTTGACGCAAGCGAGAGTTGCAGGGATAGTTGTCTCTGCATTAAAAGTGATTGTGATGATGGAAAATAGCGGATTACGTTCCATGAGTCATATAGGTTGTAAATTGTGCAAAGTTACGAAAAAGGATTGTATTGGCAAACAGTATAGGATAAAAAAAGTGTCGCACAGAAAGATGTACGACACTGAAAAATTCTGATAAAATTGGTGATTAGCCTAAAACGATAGCTTCACTTGGGCAAACGCCTTCGCAAGTGCCACATTCGATGCAAGTATCAGGGTCGATTTTGTAGATATCGCCTTCAGAGATTGCTTCAACAGGGCAGTTAGGGAGACAAGTACCGCAAGCTACACACTTATCAGTGATTACGTAAGCCATAGTAGTAATTTTTTAGAATTAAATTAATAATAAGTTGAGATTTTCAAGTGCAAATGTAGCCATTTATACTTGACTGACCAAATATTTGGGGAATTTTTTTCTTAACAAGTATAAATAAGGCTAAATTTGTAATAATGGAACAAATTGTGGAGGCAGATAGTTGGTGTAATGGTTGAAAATTTCTAAATTTGCAGTCTTAAAGCACGGAGAAAATCGTAATATGTCAGAAACAATAGAGATAAAAGGGGCTCGGGTCAATAATCTGAAGAATGTAGACGTGAGCCTGCCACGCAATAAGTTTATAGTAATCACAGGGCTGTCCGGTTCGGGAAAGTCGTCGCTTGCGTTTGACACTGTATATGCAGAGGGTCAGCGTCGCTATGTAGAGAGCTTGTCGGCGTATGCGCGTCAGTTTCTCGGGAAGATGTCTAAGCCTGAAGTTGACTATATAAAGGGTCTACCGCCGGCAATAGCGATAGAGCAGAAGGTCAATACACGCAATCCGCGCAGTACGGTGGGAACATCAACGGAGATATATGATTATATGCGTTTGCTTTTTGCAAGGGTAGGTCATACATATTCGCCTGTATCCGGTCTTGAGGTGAAAAAGCATACGATAGAAGACGTAGTGGCGAAGGCACTGACATATCCTGATGGGACGAGAATGGCCATAGCGGTAGATTTGCGGTTGCCGGAGGGGCGAGATTTTGCGACTCAGGCGGAAATATACCTGAAGGCAGGTTTTAGCCGTTTTATAGACAAGAATGGCAGTTTTGTGGCGATAGAGGAGGCGATGAGCGGAGCATCTGAAAGTGGTGGCTATAAACTGATGATAGACAGGCTTTCTGTGAGCCATGAAGGAGATGAGCTGAGTCGTCTGGCGGATTCGGTGGAGACTGCGTTTTTTGAGGGCGGAGACTCCCTGACGCTGATGGTGTGGAATGATGGGACGGTGGAGAAATTTGATTTCTCACGGCGATTTGAGGCAGATGGGATAACATTTCTTGAGCCGGATGAACATCTGTTTAACTATAACAACCCCTATGGGGCTTGCCCGGAGTGTGACGGTTTTGGAAATGTGATGGGCATAGATGAAAGCCTTGTGATACCCAACAAGGCACTGTCGATTTATGAGGGAGCTGTGGCATGCTGGAAAGGGGATAAGATGAGCGAGTGGAAGAATGCGCTCATTGCAGTTTCCGGCGAGATAGGCTTCCCTATTCATAAGCCATATTGCGACCTGACTGATGAGGAAAAGGATATGTTATGGCATGGAAAAGGCGGCTTCCCCGGGATAGACGGCTTTTTCAAGATGCTTGAGCAGAGCCTGTATAAGGTGCAGTGTACGATATTGCGCAATAGGTATCGAGGCAAGAAGCAGTGTCCTGTATGTGAGGGTAAGCGGCTGAGAAAGGAGGCGCTATACGTAAAAGTTGGAGGCAAGAATATTTCAGAGCTAAGCGACATGTGCGTTTCGGAGCTGGCGGACTGGTTTGACAAACTTTCACTTGGCGAAACGGAGCAGAAAATAGCAAAGCGATTATTGACAGAAATCAGAAGCCGTCTGGCGTATCTGCAGGAGGTGGGTCTTGGTTATCTGACTCTGAGCCGAGCATCATCAACGCTTTCCGGCGGAGAAAGCCAGCGCATAAACCTTTCCACTTCGCTTGGCAGCAGCCTTGTAGGCTCAATTTATATCCTTGATGAGCCGAGCATAGGACTCCATCCTCGTGATACTCACAGGCTTATAAACGTGTTGCGCCGCCTGCAAAGGCTTGGGAATACGGTGGTTGTAGTTGAGCATGAGGAGGAGATAATGCGAGCTGCGGATTATATCGTCGATGTAGGTCCGGATGCGGGTCGTCATGGAGGCGAGATAGTGTATCAAGGTCCTGCAGACAAGATTTATGGGGCAGAGCGCAGCTATACTGCAAAATATCTGAGTGGTGAACTGAAGATAGAGGTGCCGACGTCTCGGAGGAAATGGAGAGACTATATCGAGGTTGTGGGGGCGCGAGAGAATAACCTGAAGAATATTGATGTGAAATTTCCGTTGGGCGTGATGACCGTAGTGACGGGTGTAAGCGGTAGCGGAAAGTCTACCCTTGTGCGCGACATACTGTATAGGGCACTTAGGCGTCATTTTGAGGAGTCTGTTGAGGCACCAGGGGCGTATAAGATGCTTCGCGGTGACCTTAAGCGGATAAACGGGGTGGAGTTTGTGGACCAGAATCCGATAGGGAAGTCATCGAGAAGCAACGCCGCAACCTACCTTAAGGCATACGATGAAATCCGCGCCCTGTTTGCCTCTCAGCAGGCTGCAAAGCAAATGGGATTCAGTGCTGCATATTTTTCATTTAACACTGAAGGTGGCAGGTGTGAGGAATGTAAGGGTGATGGCTATATCACTGTGGAGATGCAGTTTATGGCTGATATTACAATTCCCTGCGAGAGCTGCCATGGACAGAGGTTTAAGCGAGATGTGCTTGAGATAGAATATCGGGGCAAAAATATAAATGATGTGCTGAATATGACTGTAAATCAGGCGATTGACTTCTTTGACGAGGGTGGTGGAAATATTGAGAAGAGGATAGTAAAGCGACTGAAACCGCTGCAAGACGTAGGGCTTGGGTATATAAAGTTAGGTCAGGCATCATCGACGCTGTCGGGGGGTGAAAATCAGCGAGTTAAGTTGGCTTATTATTTGTCGCTGGACACAGGAGGGCGCACACTGTTTATTTTTGACGAGCCGACGACAGGACTTCATATCCACGATATCAAGACGCTGATGGATTCTTTTAACCGCCTTATAGCCAAGGGTCATACGGTGCTGATAATTGAGCACAATATAGACGTGATAAAGGCGGCTGACCATGTGATAGACGTTGGTCCGGAAGGAGGTGATGCCGGAGGGTATGTGGTAGTGGAAGGCACACCGGAAGAGGTGATGAAGTGCGAAAAGAGCTATACCGGAAAGTTCTTGTCCGGAAAGATGTAGGCACTGAATAAGCGATAGATGCTATTGGGTTGATAATTAGGTGATTATTAGCCTAAAGTCTTATTTCTGAAAAATAATTGGAGAAATCTGTGTTAAAAAACATTAAAGCTATTGACAAAGGGGGTCATGATGTTGTATCTTTGCAAACGAAAAAACGAAAAAGATGAAAATCTTGAGTAAGCCTAAAATAAATGCCATAAAACGAGGCTCACTGAGCCGGAGTGTCAGTTGGGAGAATGTGAAGCAACACGATAAGCGGGTATGATTTAGGGGGTAATGTGAATAATTAATTGAAATAATTTAAAATAATAAAAACTTGTTGATACTATGCGAGAAAACTACGATTTTATTTATGGGAATCTGTGTTACAGAATAAATAAAGATGGTGAAACTTTGGCTGTTGTTGGTAAATATTTTCTTAACTCAGACCTGGTTATACCGGGCAGAGTTGAGTATAGTGGGAAACGATACAGAGTTGTGGGCATTGGATGGGGTGCATTTGAAAATTGTAGTAGATTAACGTCGGTTGAAATCCCGGAATCTGTTACTGAAATTGGGAAGTTCGCATTTAGCAACTGCAGTGGTTTGACGTCGGTTGAAATTCCTGAATCAGTCACAAAAATTGGAGCGTCTGCATTCCAGAGTTGCACTGGATTGACATCTGTTACAATAGGAAACTCTGT